>NZ_JAWDJJ010000134.1:0-7007 GCF_032465695.1 Actinomyces sp. MRS3W | reverse complement strand
GCCTCAGGACCTGCTGTCCCTGCGCCGCCCACGGGGACGCGGGCAGAGCCGACGTGGGGGATACCCCGCTGCCGGAGGCTCCGCGTCGGGCCCTTCCGGGGATAGCCATCGCGTCCCCGTGGGCGGCGCAGGGACAGCAGGTCCTGAGGCCGTACCCGCGGCAGCTGTAGACGATGACGGCTGGGGCGAGGTCGCCGTCCCCGGTGCGCGTCACGCCGTGCACGAGGTGGCAGAGCCCGGGCATGATACGGGCCCACAGGAGCCCAGCGGCGATACCCGCGGCCCAGACGCCTTTCGACCCGATGCGCACGAGACGGAGGGGGCGGATGCCAACGCACCGAGCACTTCCGACGCGGCCGCATGGCGTGCGGTGCCGGCTCCGGAGCCCGCCCCGGAGCCGCAGCGGGCCGACCCGCAGCCGGTGACGGACTTGGGCACGATGAGCCCGGAGCCTCCGCAGCCGAAATCGCCGTCGGGCCCCGCGCCCGAGGCTACTGCGCTCGCGGATGAGACGGTGGCTACTCCCGTGGGTCATGCCGCCGTCGCGCCCGCGAACGTTGTCGCCGCGGCGACCCCGGACGCTATCCCCACGTCTCCTCATTCGGCGGCGAGTACAGCCCCCATGCCGCAGTCTCCGGCGCCGGTTGATGTGCGTGACCCAGATTCGGCCTACGTTGCGACCGCGGCGCCGGACCCGGCGGACGACACCGCCCCGGCTCCTGAACCTGGTTTTGCTGCCCGCTCCGACGCGGCACCGCAGCCGGATACGGCCGACCCTGCGGCCGCATCTTCTCCCGACACGACTCCGCTCGCTACCGTTCACCGCCTACGCCCCCTGCCGGACCTGCCCAGGTCGTCGTCGCCCGCGGCCGGCTCGCCCGCCGGGGCTGCTGAGAGGGGCCCGGACGTTCAGGCGGGTGATGTACCCGCCGCCGCGGAGCGGAACCGGCCGCACGGCCTGGCGCCGGTCGCATGGGACGACGCGGATGCGACCTTCTCCGATGGCATTCCTGTGCCGGAGGAGCCCGGCGATCCGGATGGCCCCGGCCCCGCTCCGGGAGCCGTCGCTTCCCCTAGTAGGCTCTCTGCTGCCCAGGCCGCTGCCAGAGCGGCCGCTCGGGGTGGCGCCCGCAACCATCAGATGGGTGCCGCCTCCGCTGCGCCCGCGCGCTCCGCCCTTGAAGACGATCTGCCCAGTGAGGATGACGAGGATGCCGAGGAGGCGGGCGTTGTCGGGCTAGAAGTTGTCAAACGCCTCCTGGGCGCCACCGTCCTGGAGGAAGTCACCGTGACCCAGGAAGGACACTGACCGTGCCAGCTGCCTATGAAGGCGCACTTGAAGACCTCGTCGACCAGTTCGGCGAACTGCCCGGCATCGGCCCCAAATCCGCTCAGCGGCTCGCCTTCCATATCTTGTCCGCAGACACCGACAGCGTGGAGCGGCTCATTGAGGCTCTGCGCGCGGTCAAGGCCCGGGTGCGGTTCTGCGCCACCTGCGGGAACGTCGCCGAATCCGAGCAGTGCGCCGTGTGCCGGGATCCGCGCCGGGACCGCAGTGTCATCTGCGTGGTGGAGGAGCCCAAGGATGTCGTCGCCATTGAGCGGACCCGCGAGTACCGGGGCCTATACCACGTGCTCGGTGGCGCCATCGACCCGATCAACGGGGTCGGCCCGGACGACCTGCGCATTCGCGACCTGTTCACCCGGGTGGGGGACGGCACGGTGGAGGAGGTCATCCTCGCCACGGACCCGGACGTGGTCGGCGAGGCGACTGCCGCCTACCTGACTCGCATGCTGCGCACCATGGCGGTGCCGGTCTCGCGACTCGCGTCGGGGCTGCCGGTGGGCAGCGACCTGGAGTATGCCGACGAGGTGACGCTCGGGCGGGCCTTCGAGGGGCGCCACCGGGTGGACGCCGAGGGATGAACAGGGGCGGTTGGCCTGCGCCGTATAGGTCGGTAAGATCTGTATGGTAGCTGTCGAAGGCTGAGTGCAGAGAAATTGCCCACGTTTGTCGACTACGTGCGCGCGCTTGCGTGAGCGGAGCGAAAAATAAGCGCCGCGACATTGGGCGTCTGATGGTGTGATACGTCCGTCTTCTCATCCGTTGGCAGATAGCTCGGTAGTAAGCAGTTTTCCGTCTACCGGGTTGGGTTTCCAGTCGAGTTTGTCTCGGGTAGTGTACGCGGTGTCTCAGGGGATGGACCCCTCGATGGTGCGCTCGATGGGCAGGACGTGCGTGCTGGGATGGTTTGAGTCGGAAGCGCTTGGGTCATCGCACGCAGCGGTCTGAGAGCGATGGTCGTCGGGGTTAGTCGTCGACGTAATTCTCGCCGTACTTATCAATATAGTACGACTCTAGTTGGTCAATTGCGGTGATCTCGGGTGAGTCCAGGTCTGCCTCGATTCCCTCGGCTGATCCAATTAAGCTGACGGTTACGCCTTTGGGAGTTATCCAATCGGTCTGAAGGATGTCCATGCGGCTTCCGGTCTGTTTCCCGTTTCCGTATAGGTTCGTCAGCCTCTTCGCGTAGAGGTCGTAAGCCCTCCATACGTTGTTGATCCATGTGTGGTCCTTTGTCTCTGAAGTGTTGAACGATGTCAGTGGGATTGATATGTCGCCAACAGCATTCTGGTATCTGGTGATGTAACCTCCGTCTTGGTTAGCCGTGAGTTCGGTGGTGAATAGTTCGGGGTCCTCGGGTTCTGGTTTCCAGCCGAGTTTGTCGCGGGTGGCGTAGGCGGTTTCCCAGGTGATGGGCCAGTCGAGCTCGGTCCAGGCGTGGATCCACTCCACGGCACGCTCGGTGGGGAGGATCCGCATGACAGGTTGGTGTGAGGCCGAGCAGCTGGCGTCGCCGCGCGGGGCTGTGTCCGGTGCAGGGCTGTCAGGGTCAGTCATCGACGTAGTTCTCACCGTACTTCTCAATGTAGTACAACTCCGCCTGGTTAATTGCAGTGATCGCGGGTGAGTCGATTGTGACGCTGATAGACTTATCTGATACTGACACGCTGAGTGTGACCTGATTTGCGAGTATCCATTCGGTCCGACGTCTTCCTCCGCGTCCCGTCGTTTTTTTTCCTGCGCCGTACAGGTTGACGAGTGCTGTTGTGTAACTGTTGTAGGCTGAGTGCAGGGCGGTCGTGCGCGCTTCATCGACACCAGTGGTGAATTTGCGTGTGCAAAGGGGGAAAAACGCTCCACTACAATCCCCTTCGAATCGTGTGATATTCCCGTCTTCCTCGCCGTTGGTGGAGAGTTCGGTGGTGAAGAATCGTCCGTCGTCGGGGGCGGGTTTCCAGCCGAGTTTGTCGCGGGTGGCGTAGGCGGTTTCCCAGGTGATGGGCCAGTCGAGCTCGGTCCAAGCGCGGATCCACTCGACGGCGCGCTCCACGGGCAGTATTTTCATCTTGGTCATGCTGGTCGGTTCCTTACCGAGTTGGGCCTGATATTGTGCTGTGTGGCTGGTGGTGATGCTATAGGGCTGACATGGCCTCCTCCATGGCCTGGATGATCTGGGGCGTGAGGGAGAAGAATGTGGTGCCGCTGGCTTGGGCGTATCCGGGTGCGGGAGTTGAGTACACCTCGATGAGGAGCTTGGTGCGTCCGTCCTTGACGGACTGCCACATCTGGGGGTTGTCATGGAAGTACTGGACCATGCGGGGATCGGAGAGCATGCGGTCGCGCACGTAGGCCGGGGTGGCCTGGGCCGCGGGGCCCTCGAAACGTGTGGGGACCTGGGTGGTGGACACGCTGGCGGTGCCGCCCTTGTACTCGGGAAAGACGATCTCGCTGCCGTCGGGCTTGACACCCATGCCGTCCACGCGGTGGCTGCCCGGACCGGGAGTATCGGGGCCGGTGGATCGGAAGGACTCCGGGATCTCATACCCGCGGCGCGCAAGCGCCTGCTCCCCGCCCCGCTCGCCAATGTGCTCCGCAATACGCTTCTCCGCAGGTCGGGCCTTCGTAGCCTGTTGCGCCGCATCACGCAGTGCTTCCACCTGCCTACGGCTGTAACCGGCTTCGGCTAGCTCATCGAGCGTGTTTTTGAGATTCTTGGAGTTGAAATCTCTCATGCTGTACCCGGGTGGCATGGCGTTCTTGAGGCGCTGCTCGGCAGCCTGCCTAGCCGCTTTGGTGGCAGCGCGCTGTTCGAAGAGGGTGCTGACCTCGGTCAGACCGGCGATCTCGCGGCGGGCGGCGCGTGAGAGCGCGACGCTCTCGGAGGCGGTGCGCGATGCGGCGCGGGTGCCCAGTCCGAGGGCGGACCCGGGTATGAAGGTCAGCGCGAGGTCCAGCCCGTCCAGCATTACCTGCTCCCAGGTGGCGGTGGCGGCATAGGACCGTGTCGCGGCGCCCGGGGCCTGCATGAAGGTGGCCAGGCCGCGCCCGTGGCCGAGCATCCAGGTGCCCACTCCGACGACGCCGAGCGACGCGGCCACGGACAGCCCGCCCCAGGTCAGGAGAAGTACCGCCAGGGCGGTGGTGAGTATTTGGCCGGGTAGCCCGAGGGAATCCCACCACTGGGCGAGTCCGTTCAGGAGGCCGGCGAAGAAGTAGGGCCAGTCGGGTTGGTTGAGCCATGTGCCGATGTCCTGGGCCAGGTTGATTCCGTACCACAGGCAGGCCGCCAGCATCACCAGTCCGACGGCGAGGGAGGTCAGGCGGAAGACGTTGCAGGCCGGCGGTTCGACGCCGGGGGTGGTGACGGTCATGGCATCCTGGCGCACCCCGCGCACCTGCACGCTCATGGTGCGGCCCTCGGCCATGCGGGCGCGGCGGGGCAGGCTCCGGTCGCCGTACGCGGCCCAGATGATGACTAGGTCCGACCAGGCGTAGGCGGCCAGCCACACCACGGCCTGCACCGGCACCCGCACAACGCCGGGCACACCGACCATGGGCAAACCGGGCGCCTTGGGAGCCTCAACGGCGACGTCACCGACCACCCCCGCCCGCTGACGCCGTCGGGCGTCGACCAACATGCAGGCGACGAACAGCATCACGGACACAGTGAACTGGGCATGCCCCTGGTCCAGGATTTGCCACAGCAGACGCATCCAGGTGGGGATGGCGGTGTGGTGCTCGGGCCAGTCCCGCCAGCCGACGGCGGCGTTGTAGCAGGCGTGATCGGTGACCGCCACGGTGAGCATCGCCACCGGCGGCAGCCAGGCAATGGCGCGCCACCAGGGCCGGCGCGTGCGCCACAACGCCAACCCGAGGGCGACCCCCATGGCCACGCTCATGGTGGGGATGTGGTGCCCGGTGGTCATCGTTCCGGCCGGTATGCCGTCGAGGTCCAGCAGGGCTTCGGCCCAACTGCCCCCGGGCAGCATGAGCCGGCCCGCGGTCCAAGGATTGAGTGAGTACTCGAGCCGATTCTCGCCCAGGATCTGCGCGAGCATGCCCGGCGGTGCCAGGCGGCGGGCGCCGTCCTCGGCGATCGTGAATCCGGCACCGACGGCGAAGCCCAGCAGCGCCCAATCCACGGCTGCCAGGCGCCGGATGCGGCCCGGCGCCACCAGCGCCAACACCAGCAAGGGCAGCAGCTTGCCGGGCTCCTCAACAAAGGCAGCCAGCGCGATGCGTGCGCCGTCATCGAGGGGGGACAGCCCGACCGACTCGCCTAGTCGCCGGGTGGCGAGCGCAATCATCAGCGCCCAGGGCGCGCTCAGGCACATCAAGAGGGCGAGTGGGCGCAGACCCAGCGTGCGCGTGCGCGCCAGCAGTGCCATGACCAGCAGGCAGCCGGCCATGAACAGTGCAGGCACCATCCCGACCGCTAGGCGCGGTACGACGGCGAGTGCCACCGCGCCCAACGCCAGCGCGGCCGTCGACACCACCTGCTGCACTCGCACCATCCCGCGTGCGAAACCCGGGTGGCGCGCCCACCACCCCCTCCATGCGGCCAGCGCCCGCTCCCAAGCCTCCGGCGGTACGTCCAGCACCGACAATGCCGCGTCCGCTCCGTCTGTGCCAACAGGACCGGCGTCGGATCTGTTCGACCGGGATGCAGCCTCGCTCATCAACGAGCACCTTTCAGGAACCATCAGGAATGGTGACGGAACTATAACGCCATCATCTGGGTGCTGAGCTTGCCCACACCCCGGTCAACGCCCACCGGCCAGTTCCACCGACCTGCGTGCTGCCGTAACACGGGTCTCCATCAGCCGTAACACGACGCGCCGTATGCTTGGTGTCAACGCCACGCCGAGGACGCCGGGACGCCCCGCCGCGGGCGTTCCGCCGCGGCGTCGGCGCCGACCCACCGGCAGTACAACGGCAGGAACCCCCACATGGCACTGGTCGTGCAGAAATACGGAGGCTCATCCGTCAGCGACGTTGAGGCGATTCGCCGCGTCGCCAGGCGCGTCGTCGCCACCCGCAAGGCGGGCAACACCGTGGTCGTCGTCGTCTCCGCCATGGGCGACACCACCGACGACCTCCTCGACATGGCCGACGCCATCTCCGCGCGCCCGCCCGCCCGCGAGATGGACATCCTGCTATCCGCCGGCGAGCGCATCTCCATGGCGCTGCTGGCCATGGCCATCGGAGAGCTGGGCGTGCCCGCCCGCGCCTACACCGGCGCCCAGGCCGGCGTGCTCACCGACTCCAAGTACGGGCGCGCCAGCATTGTCGGCGTCATCCCCGAGCGCGTGGCCCGCGCCATCCAGATGGGGGCGGTCGCCGTGGTCGCCGGCTTCCAGGGCATCAACGAGGTCGAGGACGTGACCACGCTCGGCCGCGGCGGAAGCGACACCACCGCCGTCGCCCTGGCCGCCGCCCTCAACGCTGACGTCTGCGAGATCTACACCGACGTCGACGGCCTGTTCACCGCCGATCCGCGCATCGTCCCCACCGCCCGCCGCATCGAGGCCCTCTCCAGCGAGGAGACCCTGGAGATGGCCGCGAACGGCGCCAAGATCCTGCATCTGCGCGCAGTGGAGTACGCCCGCCGCTTCGGCGTGCCCCTGCACGTGCGCTCCTCCTTCTTCGCCGGCCTCCTGAA
>NZ_JAWDJJ010000133.1:0-13394 GCF_032465695.1 Actinomyces sp. MRS3W | reverse complement strand
GCCTGGATGAGCGCGGTGGCGCCGACGGCGAGGCTCAGGGCGACCGCGATGATCCCCAGCACCATGACGGTGCCGGAGCCGCGCTCCGCCGCGCGCATCCGGGAACCGGTCCGGTGGCCAAACGCCGTCGGGCCCTGTTTCCTCTGCATCCGCGGGTCGCCTGCGGCAGGGCACGTCTGCGGCCCCGCAGCCCGCGTTCGCGCGCCCGTCCCCGAGCTCGCCTCGCCCGCCGCCGTGCCGCCCAGCGGAGCGCAGACGGGATCCGCCCGGCTCATGGCGCGCCCCCATCGGCCGTGGTCGGTTCGGTGTAGGCGCAGGCGCGTGAACGCGCCGTCAGGCCCAGGCCGCCCAAGGGGCCCGGTACCCGGCGGCTCGCCGTCACGCAGGTGAGCTCACCGGTCTCCACGCTCACCGTCACCGGCCCGCCCGCGCGCTGGGCGGCGCCTGCGACGTCGGCCGACCCCATTGCCGCCTGTCGGGCGGCCACGCGAGCGGCGTCGGTGACCCGCAGTTGGGTGACGCCGGCGCTCACGGCGGCGAGCACAAGCAGCAGGACGAGGACGACGGCGGGCATGGCCACGGCGAGCTCTGCCGTGACCATGCCGCGCTCGCACCGCTCTGACGCGCGGCGACCGCGCGCGTGGCACCCGTGAGGAAGTTGGCGATGAGTGCGACGCTGCGCAGGGCGGTCAGCGGAGTATCCGCCGTCGTCGTGACCGCTCAGCCCGTCTGCGGTGGGGAGGCTCTCGAGCCCGGCCTCCCGGGGGCGTCGTGGCATCCACATGATCGCCTCAGCCCACCGAAAGCGCCGATTCGATAA
The DNA here is from genome assembly GCF_032465695.1 of Actinomyces sp. MRS3W. Classification (NCBI taxonomy): domain Bacteria; kingdom Bacillati; phylum Actinomycetota; class Actinomycetes; order Actinomycetales; family Actinomycetaceae; genus Actinomyces; species Actinomyces sp. MRS3W. Next base: position 12,574 of record NZ_JAWDJJ010000133.1, on the reverse strand, counting down.
GGCCCTGCAGGATGCCGGTCAGGCTTCCCGACCGCATGATCGCCAGCAACAGCCCGGCGAAGGCGGCGGCTGCCAAGGTGCCGATGGCGTACTCGGCGGTGGCCATGCCGGCCTCACCACCCGGGTCGGCGACGCCGTCGGGCGCCTCGGACGGCGTCAACTTGGCGTCGTGGGCGAGGGTCCACGCCCGGTGCAATGTGAGGAAGGTGTTCTTCATGGTCTCCTCCTTGATGAGGTGGAGGCACGACCGGCGTTGGCCGCGCCTCGCAGGCACCGTGCCTGCCTCACCAGCGTGACCCGGGCGGCCTCGCCACCGCATCCGTGCCCTTCGAGCCCTGGGGATAAGGGGTGCACGAACCATGCCTGTGTGTGACAGCAAGGGCGGACGCCCATTCCGGCACCGCTGATGCCGCAGCAGGACTCATCGGTGTACTACCAGAACTGCAGCGAGGCCCGGGCGGCGGGCGCCGCGCCGATCTACGCCGGCGAGCCCGGCTATCGCGACGCCCTGGACCGCGATAACGACGGAATCGCCTGCGAGTAACCAAGCAACCGAGTAACACGGCGCCCCCACTCATATCGGGAGGGTTGCCCACAACGGTGCTGACGGTTCGGCGGCTGGGCCGACAGTTCGGCAGCTGAACTGACACGGCAGCCAGGTCGACGGTTCGTACGTTCAGCCGACGGTTCGTACGTTCCGGTGGACGCTTCGTACTTTCGCTCGACGGTTCGGCACCCTAGCTGCCGAACCGTCGGGCGAAGTGCCGAACCGTTGCCACGAAATGCCGAACCCTCAGACGAACTGCCGAACCCTCAGACGAACTGCCGAACCGTCGAGGTAGCAGCCGAACCGTCGCACCTCCGATTGCTCACCACACGGGTGCCACGCCCCGACCTCTACCAAGAGCCACTCTCCAGCGTTGACACCTCTACATTGAGAGTCTTATCGACTGCTGTTTACAGCTCGCCCCCGGCCTTGGCCAACGCGACCTAGTCACACGAAGCGCTCAGACATTGAGGTACTACGGATTGCGAGTGCTGGTGTTGAGTGCCTGAATCTCGGCAACCGGTATCTGCACCGTGCTGCTGGTGGTCACAGTGTTCAGAGTTCCAGAACGACCCGTCGTAGAGGCCCACGAAGCGCTGTATACGGCTTCCACCTCCATCGGCGTAGTGCCACCCAAGTGGGCGCTGGAGCGGTCGAAGACGATGATGCAGTCGGTGCCCTTGGCGTCGTTGCTGGGGGTCCACGGAATGCCGAACCCGGTGCATTCGGCCTCGGCATCGGGAGCGGACAGGTCAAGGCTCGCGGACCCGGCCGTCACCGTCACGCTGGTGGAGCCGACCGTGGCGACAATCTCCACCCGGGTGGGCGTCTCCTCCGTGGCCCACACCCAGGTATCAAAACCCACGATGGTCGCCTGCGACTGGCCGACAGTCGGGTTGCGGTCGATACTGGGGGCTGGAATATCCACGCTCTCCCACACAGTGGACGCCAATGCGGCAGGGTCGACCTCCGGCTCCGGAGGCTCCGTACCCTCGGGCACCCACACGTGCCACGGGTGACTCGCAAAGAACTCCGCTGACGCCTCCAAGTATGTGTCAGGATCCGAGAAGGCCGATTCATCGCAGTACTTGGTCCACCATCGACCCGTGGTGTCATCGACATAATCCTCCCAATCGGGGTACATCGCCGCGACCGCCCGATTGGCTTTCTCGTTACCAAAACCGCCAATGAATTCCGCGGCCTCCGCACCCGTGCGGCCGGGTTTGTACCCGCACGACGGCGCCACCGCCACCGTCTGAGAGGAGGTACTGGTCGGAATATCCACGGAACCGCCGCTCGCCATGGTGTACGTAGTGGTCACTGATGCCTGCAACGACGCCCCTCCATCCGAGGACTGCGACGCACCGGCGGAAGTCGTCGAGCCGGATTCATTGTGTCGCTCACCAACCGCATACGCAGTCGAACCTGGAAACACAGTACACACTGCAAGCAATAACGCCAGTAATGCTCTCAGTCTGGTCTCACTCATTTGTTTCACTCCGTAGTGCACTCGTCCCATGACACCGCGGTTTCCTCATAAGCGACCCAGTTCCCCTCTGTGCCGGGTGTCATCTGAGTTGAATACTCCACCAAGTTCTGGGTTTCAGGGTCAGTAATATCGTTCCCGTTGGCGTCAGCATCTGTCATCTGCGTGCGGTCGAGACACATCGTGACTGTTGCGAAAGCAGCGTCTTCACTGACAGCCACGTCGCTAATCCCTACGCTGACAGGTGGGATGGAATGCTCACCATTCAAGTTGGAGTAGTTCTCGTAAATCTTGTCGAGCAGACCGCCCGTGGCCACCAGCGCGACCTCATCGATGCCTTCCCCGGTGAACCAGACCCGCCAGGTGGCCTTGTCATAGGCGACGTAATCGACGAGCACCTGCGTCTGGGTCTCATCAAGATCCTCGGGAATGGAGACCACGTAGTAGCCCAGTTCCGCATCGGTCAGCGACTCCGCAGTCACTTCCCCCGACGCTGCGACTGACGCGGAGGCCTCGGCCTCCGCCGCGGCCGAAGCAGACGCCTGTGCCGACGCCATCGCGTCCGGATCGAAGGTTGGAATACCCGAGCCGCCCTCATCAGAGTCGCCCGAACACCCGACCAGCGGCGCGCTCACCACCAGCACCGCCAACGCAGCAGCCGCGCGCCGACGCGCATTAAGCCTCATCAGGAACCCCCAGGAACATCACACACATGCAGGTAACGATTCAACCTTACCAACTTCAATGGTGCACCGCCCTCCTGGCGGATCAGTGGGTGGCACTGCCCGTGCCTCCCACTCGCGACATCGGTGATTCAAACTGGTGAGACGCACCCGCGCCCGCTCGCGCCGCCCGCCAACCCATGCACTCACGTCCTCCGGCTCCACCGGAGTCGCGGGATTCACCTGCCGGGGCGCGTGCTCGCGCCCTCAGCACAGCCGAAAGGACCGCCATGCACCCGACCTCCCGCCGTCGTCTATTGCGGGGGCTCTCCCTGGCCGCCGTCGGCCCGACCCTGGCGGCCTGCGCCTCGCGAACCGGCACGACGGCGTCAACGTCACCCACCTCGGCCACCGGACCGACGTCCACGCCGTCGTCGGGCGGCTCCTCCGGCACGGCCACGGCGCAGTCCTCACCGCACGCAACCACCAACCCCACTCAGGAGGCCAGCATGCCCGCAACACAACCCGCCTCGATCCGCATCGCCTTCGGCGGCGCCCTGGACAACACCGTCCTGGAAGCAACCCTTACCGACAACGCCGCCACCCGCTCCCTACTCGCCCAGCTCCCGCTGGAAGTCAGCTTCTCCGACTACGGCGGCCAAGAGCTGACCGCCTCTCTGCCGCAGGACCTGGACACCACCGGCCTCACCGCCAGCGCCCCGCAGGTCGGCGACATTGCCTGGTACGAGCCGAACCACGTGCTCGTCTTGTACTACACCTCGATCGGCTCCTGGCCGGGCCTGTACGTCATCGGCCACGTCGACGGCGATGTCTCCGCCCTCGCCGGGCAGGACTCGGACCTGCCGGCGTCGCTGACCGTGTCGGAGTGATCCGCCCGGAGCCCGTCGGCCACCGCAGTTGACCCGACCGCGCCGTCGATATCGGCCCCGTAGGGGCGGCAGCGGCGGGATACTGGCGGCATGCTCCAGCCGTACTCGCCCTCCGCCGAGCCGCTCACCCGCATGGCGGACGGCACCGTCAAGCAGATCAGCCCCTTCACCGGCACCGAGGTGTGGACCGTGCCCGGTCGGGGTAACCGCCCCATCTCCCATCCCGCCGCCGAGGTTCACACGCTCACGCAGGCCGAGCGCACTCGCGCCTGCAAGTTCTGCCCGGCGCATTACACCGAGACTCCGCCGGAGAAGTCCCGGGTCGTGGCCACGCCCGACGGCGGCTTCGAACGGATCGACGCCCTGCCCGCCTCCGAGCTGTTCGACACGGTCGCCGAGTTCCGCCGCATCCCCAACCTGTTCGAGATCCTCTCCTACGACTACTGGCACGCCAACCACGGCTACGAGGTGCCCGACGCCGCACGCGAGCGCATGGAGGCCTACCTGGCCGAGCCGGCCGGCGCCGCCCACGTGGCCCGGGTGGCCCGCGCCAAGCTGCGCGCCTCCGGACAGAACCCGGATACGTGGGAGACCATGAACGAGGGCGCCCGCCGCCAGTACCTGGCCGCTTTCTTCGCCGGCGGTCACGACGTCATCGTCGCCCGGCGGCATTACACCGACGACTCCGTCGACTCCTCCTCCCTGGCCGGTTCGGGCACACTGACCCCGACCGAGCACCGCGCTTACATCCGGCTGGCAGTGCAGGCCACGCACGACCTGTATGACGCGAACCGCTGGGTGCGCTATGTGGCGGTGTTTCAGAACTGGCTGCGGCCAGCCGGCGCGTCCTTCGATCACCTGCACAAGCAGCTGGTGGGCATCGACGAACGCGGGGTGTCTGCTGAGCTGGAACTACAGCGGGTGCGTGCCAACCCGAACCTGTACAACGAGATGGGCGTGGACTACGCCGCCTACCGGGGTCTGCTGGTCGCCTCCAATGAGCATGCGGTGGCTTTCGCCGGCTTCGGGCACCGCTACCCCACGCTGGAGGTGTACTCGACGTCGCCCACCTGTGAACCGTGGCTCATGAGCCGCGACGAGGTCGACGACGTCTCCGACCTGGTGCATGCGCTGCACGCGGCCACGGGGGCGGACGTACCCAGCAACGAGGAGTGGCACCACAAGCCGATCGACGTCGACCAGCCCATGCCCTGGCACATCACGCTCAAGTGGCGGGTGTCCACCCTGGCCGGTTTTGAGGGCGGCACCAAGGTGTACCTCAACACGATTGACCCGTGGACGCTGCGAGACCGGGTGGTGGCCCGGTTGGAGGATCTGCGCGCGGACCGGCTCATCGCGCCGATGGCGGTGGGCGAGGAGTGCCCGACGACGCCGAACCGGCTGCTGTACAACCCGGTGTTGACCCGCTGAGGTGGGAAGGCCGAGCGAGAGATCGCGGCACGGGCGTCGTGGCGTGAAACACTCGCACCCAACATAACAACACGGTAGGGTAACGGGCAGCTTCTCTACTAGCCCCTACCGGGAGATCACGCATGTGCGTCAGCAGCACTAAAGAGCCAGGTACTTATCCCAACCTCTACCGAGACGCCATCAACAACCACTACACGGCCGTTGGCAACTCGATCTCCTTCAAGCTGACGCCGCCCAGCGGCGCCGGGCATGTCTGCACCGCAGTCTGCCAAGGAGCTGCCGAGGCGTGGAAGTCGCCCGCCGCGGACGATTGGATCGAGGGCATCGAGACCCTCGGCTCGGACATCAAGACCGCTTTCAGCAACTACTGGGGAGACGTCAGTGACGCCTACTCGCAGGAGAGCGAGAACGTGGAGGTTCCCGGCGAGGAGTCATGGAAGGCCGATTGGGAGTGATGCATCCACTGCCGACCATCGCTCGCCTACCACGCCAATACGAGGAGGAACGGCCATGACGCTGGTCAAGGTCAATATTGAGGATCTACGCTCGGCGGCCACCTCACTATCCACTATCGCGGACTCCGTCGAACTCCTTTATCACACCACCAAATCCGATGGGCAGAACCTCTATCTGTCGACGTCGTCCCTGTCGAAGGTGCCCGATTACGCGGAAAGTCTCAGAGACGAGTCGACCTTCCTATCCGCGAAGGTCGACTGGATCGTCCTCATCAACTCCGACAGCGAGGGCAATCTGCCCGAGTCCGGGGAGGTGAGCTATGAAGTCGACGGCGAGGATCCCGACACCCTGGAGGAGATGGAGACCGCACTCGGTGAGGCCATCGCGGCTCTCGGAACAGACATCGCCACATCTGACTACGAGGAGGGCGACCCTCGCATTGAGACCTTGAACAAGTACCTGGAAACCTGGGGCGGTAACGACAACGTCGTCTCGGCCTTGTTCAGTGATCTGGGTGCTGATGGGACTTTGGCGTTGACGCAGGCGGTGGGCAATCACGTCGGATATGCCTACCGGGCCAGCGAGGATGAGAGCGAGCTGGCCCAGAAGACACTCCAGCAGCTCAAGCGCGGGCTGGGCGCCGCCACTAAGGCATGGGACCCGGACTACTCCCGGCAGTTCGGCTCCGACTTGGTCGAAGCCGCCCAGTACCCCGACCTGGACTCCGACTACTACCAGCTCGGAAACTACACTGAGTCACTGGCGTACCTCCTGTACAACGCCACCGGCGCAAGCGACGAGTTCATTTTGGGTGCCGCCGAGAAGATCGACGAGCTCCAGCACGAGGCCAACGACAACGGCACACCATCCCTGTGGCAGTGGACCGGACCCTCGCGCTTCCTTCCAGGCATGGTCGACGAGGCAGACGAGGACTGGGGCTTCGACATCCCCTCCATCATCATGCACGACCTGGGCGACCATCCCCGCGCCTCCTACGAGTTCTTCACCGGCGACCAGGGCCGGATCGACTATTGGGCCGGCGAGCACCCCTACGAGGGCGATCTGTCCGGCATCGCCGCCGCCCTGGACTGCGCCTCCACCAGCCCACTGCTCACACGAGCCCACAAGCAGGAAACCGCCAGCATCGCCGCCCGTGGCCTGGAGGCCCTCACCGGCAGAGACGACTTCGGCGTCGAACGCGGCAAACACGGTGTCGAAGGAGCCCAATCCCTCGAACACATCCTCGAAACCTACATGGACTCCCTCGTCGCCACCTACGCAAACTCACACGGAAGCAGCAACAACCCGACTTACACCGCCACCACCCCGGCCGACCAAAAGATCCCTGACAGCCCTTGGTTCAGCGAGAAGACACTGGACTCAATCCTCGGCGTCGTCGGCCAGGACGGACAGGCACTCATCAACCTGCGCACCGCCATCAACAACGCCGAAACCAACTCCCTACCCCCAGGCAGCACCAAAGACCACCTCAAGTCAGTTGCAGACCAATGGGGCGCCGCCGAAGGTGGCATAGCCAACGCCATCGGCACCGGCGCTATTGAGGCGGACCAATCAAATGACGAATACGCGCAAGCCTGGATCGACCTCGCCGGCAAACCTGCTTCCGAGCTAGCTGGCCTGGCCAAGACGTACGCACCAGCGGGAACAGCCAAGGGTGTCGGATGGGCTTCAGACGCCCTGATCAACTACCTACGAAATGAAGCAAGCGAGACGTGGGCGAGCGGCGCGAGCGCCGAGACCGAAAAACAGGACGCCATTGCCGCTGAGGCCTACTCCTCCTATATGCGCAAGCTCCTTTGGGCCGCTGACGCCGCCGGCCTCAACGGCTACCAAGACCCAAACACCGGACTCACACTCGACGGATACGAAACCGCCGCCGTCCAAGCACCCGATGGCTCATACCGCCTCATCACCCCCGAAGAATACGAACAACTAAGCGACGAGGATAGAGAAAAGGCAGATATGGACCTACAAGACATAGCCACCAGTAATTACGGTATGGGGGACGCCGCCAGCAATGTTGACACCAACTTCAACCAGAAATTCCAGGATCGCTATTCATGAGCCGTGTGTATGAGGCTCGTCTTGTTCCGGGTCGGTGGTCTCGGCGTGCCGTGCTGCGGGTGGTGCTCGCCGCTCCGCTGGTGGCGGCATCGTCGGCCTGCCAGGGCGACCCAACCGCATCGGCAACCGTCATCCCATTGGATGGATTCACCTCCGCCGTAGTCCAGCAAGACGGCACCGACAAACTCAGCTTGAGCGCATTGCACCAGTTTCTTGAAGCCACCCACCACGACGCTAACAACGTCTCGGCCTTGTTCAGTGGTTTGGGTGCTGATGGGACTTTGGCGTTGACGGAGGCGGTGGGCAATCACGTTGGATATGCCTACCGGGCCAGCGAGGATGAGAGCGAGCTGGCCCAGAAGACACTCCAGCAGCTCAAGCGCGGGCTGGGCGCCGCCACTAAGGCATGGGACCCGGACTACTCCCGGCAGTTCGGCTCCGACTTGGTCGAAGCCGCCCAGTACCCCGACCTGGACTCCGACTACTACCAGCTCGGAAACTACACTGAGTCACTGGCGTACCTCCTGTACAACGCCACCGGCGCAAGCGACGAGTTCATTTTGGGTGCCGCCGAGAAGATCGACGAGCTCCAGCACGAGGCCAACGACAACGGCACACCATCCCTGTGGCAGTGGACCGGACCCTCGCGCTTCCTTCCAGGCATGGTCGACGAGGCAGACGAGGACTGGGGCTTCGACATCCCCTCCATCATCATGCACGACCTGGGCGACCATCCCCGCGCCTCCTACGAGTTCTTCACCGGCGACCAGGGCCGGATCGACTATTGGGCCGGCGAGCACCCCTACGAGGGCGATCTGTCCGGCATCGCCGCCGCCCTGGACTGCGCCTCCACCAGCCCACTGCTCACACGAGCCCACAAGCAGGAAACCGCCAGCATCGCCGCCCGTGGCCTGGAGGCCCTCACCGGCAGAGACGACTTCGGCGTCGAACGCGGCAAACACGGTGTCGAAGGAGCCCAATCCCTCGAACACATCCTCGAAACCTACATGGACTCCCTCGTCGCCACCTACGCAAACTCACACGGAAGCAGCAACAACCCGACTTACACCGCCACCACCCCGGCCGACCAAAAGATCCCTGACAGCCCTTGGTTCAGCGAGAAGACACTGGACTCAATCCTCGGCGTCGTCGGCCAGGACGGACAGGCACTCATCAACCTGCGCACCGCCATCAACAACGCCGAAACCAACTCCCTACCCCCAGGCAGCACCAAAGACCACCTCACCTTAGAGAACTACCATTGGGCCGCTGTTGAGGGCGCCACCACTAACGCCATTGGCACCGGCGGCATCCGCCTCCTCGACCCCGAATACAAGTACGCACAAGCATGGGCCGACCTCGCCGGCAAACCCACCTCCGAACTAACCGAACTCGCTCAGCGGTGCACCCTCGACACCACCAACGATGGGCCCGGGTGTGACACAACCATTCTCATCGACCACTTGGAGCAGGCCAATGACTCCTGGCGGAACGACTCCAACAGTAGTGAGCGAGCACGGCAACACGTCATCGACACGGCCTGCTCCTCCTATCTGCGGCGCATGCTCTGGGCCGCCGACGCGGCCGGCCTCAACGGCTACCAAGACCCAAACACCGGACTCACACTCGACAGCTTCAGCACCGCAACCGTACAAGCACCCGATGGCTCATACCGCCTCATCACCCCCGAAGAATACGAACAACTAAACGAAGAGGACAAGAGGACCGCCAACGCTGAACTAAACAGTCTTGCCACCAGCGCAGACGGTCTTGGGTATGCCGACAGCGGTTTCCGCAATACTCTCAATTGGCGATTCCAGAGACGGTTCTCATGAGCCGCGCACGTAGCCTTAGCCTGTTCCTAACGTTGGTGCTGGCGGCCGGCCTGCTCACAGCTTGCGGCCACGGCGGCGCCGACCATGAGGCTACAGCCACTCCGGAGCCCATACCCACCACCGCACTCACCCTCGCCGACATCCCCGGAGCAACCACACAAGCCGCCTACCGCGGAATACGAGTCGAAACGTTTTGCAAGGGCATTGAGAACAGTGTCACTATCGCATTATTGTCGGAACCGTTCCACACGGTCACCGTCGAGTACGAATTAGCCGATGCCACGGTGTATGAGACTCTCGCGCTCAGCATATCCACTATCAGGCCCAATGGTAGCTTCGCGAGTATCGCTGAGGACATAGCCGCATGCGACGGCACCGATCAGGAAGTCCAGTTCTGGTCCGATTACCCTCTGCAGTCTGGGGAAGGAGTCTTCAACGCCACCCCTGACATGCCCGAGACCCTGGCAGGGTTCACCATCACGACCACCATGGAGACGGACGGCAGCCAGCGCACCATTGAGCGCATCTACGCCGCCGTCACCACCAACGACGGCAAAGAACCCGGCATCATCGTCCTGACCACCGTGTCAAACACCGATGAACCCGCAACCCCCGCACCCCTGGAACTACTCGACACCGCCCTGGAGCGCGCCAACGCCACCCTCGACCCCACCGCCATCACCACCGACCTCGGCCCCCGCGCCACACGTACACCCACAACCACACCCACAACTACCCCCTAAACCGGACCACCGCCCTGTAGAAACAACGGCCGACTTCCACCCCGCCTGGAGACACCCATGCACTACAGCACCGAAAAGGCCGCAGTAGCTCGAGGAACGCCGCCCATGAGCCACGCGTACGAGATCGGGCATGTTCCGGGTCGGTGCTCTCGGCGCGCCTTGCTACGGGTGGTGCTCACCGCTCCGCTAGCTGAGGGTCTTGCCCGGGCTGGAGAGTTCTTCCAGGGCATCGGGGACATTGACCTTGAGGGAATCGATCACCTCCTTCATCCGGGTCTTGCCTTGAACGAGGTTTTCGGCACGGTGCCAAGCCCCGGGTAGCGGGTCTTGACGCAGGCACTTGCCATCCAGTGCCGACGTACGTACATTATCCGTACGAGGAGGACTACAACATGCCAGCCGCCAAGACCCAGCGGATCGATCTGCGCGCCACGCCGCGTCAAGAATCCCTCATTCAACAAGCCGCAGCTCAGACGGACCGCACCGTCAGTGAGTTCATACTCTCATCCGCAACCATGGAAGCCGAGCGAGTCATGACGAACCGTCGTTGGTTCACCGTTGATGACGCCACATTCGAACGAGTCATGCAGGTGCTTGATGCACCGCTGACGGACACCTCCCGCTTCGAACAGCTCTGGAACCGACCCTCACCCTTCGGAACTCGCATTGCACTTTCAGAAGACCTTTCCGGACGGTCGGAGCGCACATGAACGCCGGCGTCCTGGAAGCTCCTCGGCCCCTAGCCCGCAGTGATCACCGAAGTGGCTTCAACAGTGGCGCCGAGGAACTGGACGACTGGCTGCATCGTTACGCGTGGCAGAACCAAAGGGCCGACAACGCAGTCACATACGTGACCGTCCAGGACGGGCAGGTGCTCGGCTATTACGCACTAGCGTCTGCTTGCATTGCGAAGGAGAAAGCCTCAGAGCGAATCGCGAAGCAAGCACCCCAGGAGATTCCCTGCGTCCTGCTCGCACGCCTCGCCGTTGACCAGCGCGCACAGGGGCAGGGAATAGGCGCTGCGCTACTCAAGGACACCATGATGCGAAGCCTCGAGGTCAGTAGGATCGTCGGGGCGCGGGCATTGCTTATCCATTGCCGGGACGAGGCAGCGAAGTCGTTCTACCTGGCCAACGGCGACTTCGACGTCTCACCCATCGACAACATGCAATTGCTACTATCTATAAAGGCAATCAGGGAGCTATCAGCCAATTAGACGCGCGCTTTCAGGATCAGTACCCATGAGGGGCTACATGCCAGAACCAGTGCCAGCCGAGCATCACCAGGAGAGCGGCGAACCGCACGACGCGCCAAATCTACCGCATCCCCCGCAGCAGCGTCCGCGCTTCCTCGCAGACGCCACTGTTGCCACAATGCCGACGACCACCATCAGCACAGTTCATACAGATTTTGTCAATGAACTCCGCCAACTCATCGAAACGCATGTTCAGTGTCTCCAGGGAGCGAGGGAAGCCCCCGCTGTTCAGATGCGGGGGAGGCAAACACCTCTACAGCCCCAGCGCGCTGCGCTCCTCGGTGCCGACCCAGCCGGCTCGCCCCTCCAGGGCGCGGAACCAGCGGGCGAGCGCCGGCCAGAAGGCGATCGATGGCGCCTCGCCGCCGGGGTAGTAGGCGCGCCCGCCGTACTCGTAGGCCTGCACGGTGGTGAACAGGCGGATGTCACTGCCGGTGGGGGCGGCCCCGCACAGGAACTGCTCCACGGACACCACCGCGGACAGCGGCGGCGCGTCCTGCACCGTCAGGGCCGCCTCGCGTGAGGCCTCCATCTTGGTGGCGCGGGCCAGCAGGGTGTCGATGACGTCGAAGGCGACCAGCACGCCGTTGGCGGCCGCCGTCGCCTCCTCGGGGTCCTTGGAGTGGGTGGCGACGGCGTGGCCTTGGTTGATGTGCTCGCCGATCCACTTGTCCCAGGCGTCGGTGGAGTTGCGCCGGTTCAAGGGGTAGAGGTCAGGGGCGCCGGCGCGGTGCAGCGGCTTCCAGGCGGTGGCCAGGTCGAAAAGCAGGTCCCCGGAGTCGTCGGAGACAACCTGCCCCGTGGTGGTGTCCACCAGCGCCGGGACCGTGGGCGGCGGCGTGTATCCCGGAGTACCGGCATAGACCTCGGCGATGGAGGTAGCGCCTCCCAGGGCGGGGTCGGGGCCGGGTTCGCCATCGGGTCCGGTCAGCTCCCAGAAGCCGTCGGCGCCGCGGCCGTAGCTCCAGGAGACGGGGATCGCCTCGGTCAATCCCAGCAGTCGACGGGCGATGAGGACGCGGCGCGACCAGGGGCAGGAGGCGGAGGCGACCAGGCGATACCGGCCGGCCTCAACCGGCAGGTCACCATCGGTGAAGCGGTGCGAATGGGCGATGGCCATGGGTGCCTCCCGGGGCATGGAAACGAACGTCATATGGGCTTGCACTAATGGTGACCCCTACCCC
>NZ_JAWDJJ010000132.1:0-2417 GCF_032465695.1 Actinomyces sp. MRS3W | reverse complement strand
CCTTCACCGCCCTCGCCGTGCGCGCCGGCGCCCGCCCCAGCGTGGAGGCGGCCCTGCGCGAGTTGGACGCCGTCACCCTCGCCGTTGCCGAAGCCGCCGTCGCCCTGAGCCGCACGGATGCCGAGACTCTGGCCGCGGCCCTGGGATTGAGCCCCGACGACGTTGCCGCCCGCCTCGCCGTGCTCACGCGACTGGCGCTCATCATCGACGCCGGCCCCGTCCCTGGACTGATCGAGACCTTCGGCCCGCATCCCTTCGGCCTGGGACCCGTGGCGGCACAGCCGCTGGACGCCGCTCAGCTCCCGCCGCCACTGGCTGTCTTGGAACAGGCGGCCGCTCACCCCGACGCCCTGGGCGAACTGGCCGAGTCCGCTCTTGCTGGGTTGGGCGCCGTGCCCGCCCCGGGCGAACTCTCCGAGTCCGCTCTTGCCGTACTCGCAGCGCTGACATGGGGGCCGCCGGTTGGCACGGCGGGGCCCGGACGCCCGGTCGCCGGCGCCACCGAACTGGCACGGCGCGGCTGGCTGGAACGCACCTCCGACGCCGCCGGCCGCAGCCGGTTCATCCTCCCGCGTGAAGTCGGCCTCGCCCTGCGCGGCGGTCGCCTCAACCGGGAGCCGCTCACGCCTCCGGCCACCGACGCCCTGGACGTCGTACCGCCGGAGGCCGTCGCCTCCGAATCTGTCAACCACGCCGAGGAAGTCACCCGGCTGACCCGCGAGCTGCTGGCCGAATGGGGGCGCGAAGGCGGCCAGATCCTGCGCACCGGGGGAGTGGGAGTGCGGGCGCTGGACCGCACCGCAGCCGCCCTCGGCCTGGAACGCGGCCAAGCCGCCACCCTCATCGAACTCGCCGCCGGCGCCGAACTGCTTGGCCTTGACGAGGGTGGCGCCGCCTGGGTGCCCGCCGCTACGGTTCCCGCCTGGCTAGACGCACAGCTGCCCGAACAGTGGGCCGCTCTGGCCGCCGCCTGGGCCGACTCGGCCCGCACCCCCTGGCTCGTTGGCACCCGCGCCGACGACGGCACCCTGCGCCCCGTTCTCGGCGCCGACGTCGAAGCCGGCTGGGCGCGCCTCCTGCGCCGACGCGTCCTACTCCTGCTCGATTCACTGCCGGAGGGCACCGCCGTCACCCCCACCTGGGTGCGTGCCGCCCTCACCTTCGCCCGCCCACGGCGCCCGATCCCGGAGGGCGCCGTCACTGCGGTGCTCGCCGAGGCGGACCTGCTCGGCCTCACCGGCGGCGGCGCCCTCAGTCACACCGGACGGGTACTGGCCGCCTCGTTGCGGGTGAGTGCCCCAGACACTGCCGTCCCGAGCTCACCGGCGCCCACCCCAGCCGACCCGGACGCCGCCCGCCCGGACTCTCCGGCGCCCGCTTCCACCGATCCGGGTGCACGAGTTCTGGATGCGCTCGAACAGGTGCTCGCAGCGGACCTGCCCGCCCCGGTCGACATGTTGCTGCTGCAGTCCGACTTGACCGCCATCGTGCCCGGGCGGCCGGTCCCCGAGCTCGCCTCCGCCCTGGAACGCAGCAGCGTCGTCGAATCCCGCGGCGGGGCGCTGACCGTCCGCTTCACCGCACAGTCCGTGCGCCGTGCCTTGGACAGCGGCTGGTCGGCGGCCGAACTCTCGGCGGCTCTCACCCGTTTCAGTCCTACTCCGCTGCCCAGCGCCCTCACCGTCCTCATCGACGACGCCGCCCGCCGCCACGGGGCGGTGCGGGTGCGCGAGGTCGCCAGCGTCCTGCGCATCGCCGACCCGGCAACTGCGGCCGGGCTGCTTGCCGACGCCTCCCTGGCCGGTCTCGGACTGGACCAGCTCGCGCCCGGGGTTATCACCTCGACGGCGCCTGCCGGGGTGGTGCTGCGCGAACTGCGCAGGACCGGACTAGCGCCGGTACTCGAGGACGAGCACGGACGCTTGCTGGTTGCCGGTACGCCCGGATCTGGGCGGCACGGGCGGGCTACCGCACCGGAACCCACGCATCCCGGCAGCGAACACTCGGTTCACCGCCGCCAGATCGGACGTCGCGAGCTGGCTGGCCTCGTGGGGCGGCTGCGCGCCGGGGAGGAGGCCCGACGCGCAGCGGGAGACACGGCGTCGGCCAGTGACCCCGTCCATGCGCTGGCACTGCTCCGCCAGGCACAGGCCTCGCGAGCGCGGGTGCGCCTGCGCCTGGCCGGCCCCGACGGGGCGGTGCAGGAACGCACCGTGCGGGTGCTCGCTGTCGAACCGGGCCGGGTACGGCTGGCCGACCTCGTGCGCGAGACCGAGTTGACGGTCGCGGTCCACCGGATCGTGGCGGTCCATCTGTAACTGCCGACGTCCAGGTCTCCACAGGTGCTGCTGCGGACAGCAATTGGACCGGCCCTCTACACTGGAACGGTGACTGACGCAACGACACACACGTCGAAG
>NZ_JAWDJJ010000131.1:0-6796 GCF_032465695.1 Actinomyces sp. MRS3W | reverse complement strand
CCGGCGGGGCAGGCGCGAAGTTGTCTACCGGGACGACGTCGTCGGCGGGTGTCGTGTCTCCGACGCTGGGCTGCGCCGATGCTGCGTCGTCGTCCGGATCGGGACCGGCTGCCTTGGTATCGGTGCTCATCGGAACCTCCTGCTACACCTGTGCTGCGCAACTGCTATGCAACACAGTAACGGTGCGGTCCGCACACGCGGGGAGGCGTGCCGGGGCGCGGCCCGAAGGAGTAACGAGACGTCGTCGTCGCCGGGTGGGCGGCGTCGTCAGCCCGTCAGCGGTGCGGGCGGGCCAGGCCCTGCGGCGGCGTCGGGGTCTGCTGGGAGCGAAGATCGGCGAGCTCGTGCAGCCGGCCGGAGCGGCGGGCCAGATGCGCTCCCCAGCCGATTGTGATGAGCAGGATGCCGGCGACCAGCAAACTCGCGCCGGTCGGGTCATTCGGCAGCAACCGGGTGAGCAGACTGCGGCCGGGGATCTGCGGCCAGACCTGCGCCAGCACAGCGGGCACGGACAGCAACAGGAGCAGTACGCCGGTGACGCGGGCCCCGAGCGTCGACCGTCCCGTGAATGCCGCCCCGCCAGAGGATGAAGCCGTCTTCACCCCGGCCGACGCCACCGAGACCACGCCCGTGCCGGATACCGAGCCGAGCACGCCGACGGAGCCCTCCGCGGCAAGGCCCCGCCTGTTCGCGCAAGCTGTCGAGCCGGATACCGCCCCGCCCTCCACCACGCCCGCCGACAAGTCGGTCAAGCCGACTCCAAAGCCGCGCTCGGAGGACGACATCCTGCTGGACGGTTCCAGCGTCGTGGGTCATCCGAAGTCCCGCGCGGCCGCCCACTGGGCCGGCGTGCTCGTCTGGATCATCGCCCTGCCCCTGGCCTGGTTCCTCCTTCACGACGGCGCTGCAGCCGCCGTCGCCGGGGCCACGCCGCTGCGTTTCGGGACCTCGGCGCGCGGGCTGATCGAGCTCGGCGTGGGCGTGGTTGTGCTCGCGGTGGCACTGTGGACGGCGCGCCGCTCCAGCCTGGGAGCATTCGTCGTCGGCGCCGTGTCCACGGCACTCGGGCTGCCGTTCCTGGTAGCCGCGAAGTCCATGAGCAACAGCTTCGGACCGTTCCTCGACCGGCTCACCGCGCACTCCGATCTGGGTTCCTCCCTGTCTTCCTACTTCTGGGCCGACGCCGTCAGCGGCAAGTTCGTCGCCTTCGGGGTGTTCATGCTCATGGTGGGGGTCATCTCGCACAGTGCTCGCCGCGCAGGGCGCCGCGAGCAGGAGATTATCGACCGGGTGCGGCGCACCGACTAGCGCGCCCGGCGGGCGCTCCTCGTCCCCGCCGACGCCGGGGCCACCGCTGCCCCAACTAGCGCCAACGTTGCGCTCATCGCACCGCACCGAGTCTCACCATCAAACCCGCCCGGACGGGTGGACGTCGGGTCCTCTAACCTGTGTCGGTGCCCGATCCCAGCGCCTCTCCCTCCAAGCTACCGCCGTCACGCACCTGTGCGCCGGCAGCACCGCGCATGACCACCTCGCGCGACGGCGCTCGGGACGCCGTGCCGATCGTCGTCGGCTACATCACGCTTGGGCTGGCCGCTGGGCTGCTGCTCGTCGCCGAGGGCCTGGCCTGGTGGTGGGCTCCGTTGTGGAGCCTGGTCATCTACTCGGGAACCATGCAGATGCTGCTGGTGCCGCTCGCCGGCGCTGGGGAGCCCCTGGCCGTCATCGCCACCTCCACCCTGTTCGTATCCGGACGGCACGTCTTCTACGGGCTGGGCTTCCCGCTCGATCGCGTGCGCGGGCGTCTGGCCACCCGCCTGTACGCCATCCACGCCATTACCGATGAGGTTTATGCCCTGTTGGCCTCCCGCGACCGCGCGGCCATGAGCGGCCGCTACATCGTCACCGTGGAGGCCTTGAGTCATTCGGCATGGATCGCCGGCACGACGACGGGGGCGCTGGCGGGCACGGGACTCGCGGCCCTCATCGGGGAACGGGTCGAGTTGCTCGGCTTTGTGCTCACGGCACTATTCGTCGTCCTAGCCATCGAGAACTGGCGCGCCCACCCAGATCTGGCGGTGCTACTCAGCGGATTCGTCGCCGGCGCCGTCGGCCTGGCCGTCGGCGGTTCGGCGGCTCTGCTCAGCGCGCTGGGAACGCTCGCGGTGGCGCTTATCGGGCTGTACGCATGGCGCCGCCGGGCCGACGCACGCGAGGACGGCCGCTGATGCTCACCAATTCTCAACTGGCGCTGACCGTGGTGGTGGTCGCCGCGATCACCTTCGCCTGCCGTATTGCTCCCTTTGTGCTGTTGCGGGGTCGAGCCCGCATGCCTCTGCTTGGTTTCCTCGGCGACGCCATGCCGCTGGGCGTCATGATCGTGCTGGTCGCTTACACGCTCGACGGCGTGTCCACCGCCCCGTCCACCTGGCTTCCCGCCGTCGCCGGCATCGGCGCCACAGCCGGGCTGCACGTGTGGCGCCGTTCCATGGGAGCATCGCTGGTGGGCGGCACCGCCGTCTACGTTGCGGCCAGCCTGCTGCTGGGCTGAGCGCCCATTCCGCCACCCGCCCCCTCACCCCCTCACCGAAACCGGCACTAATAACATGCCGAAACCGGCACTAATGACGTGTCGAAACCGGCCGAAGTTGCTGAGGGCGGCCTCATGTTCGGGAGGCTGCTCGGGCACCGACCGGCGGCAGTCACGGTGGCGGCGCTTGGGGCGCAGCGTCGTCGTCCGGGTGGCCCGCACATCGGCCACCGGGGTGGGCATGTCGGCGGTCGCGGCACGGGCGGAGCCTGTTCTGCGGGAGGAGGCTGGACGACTCTGTGGACGGGCGACGGTCATGATCGACGACGACGCGCGCGAGCTTGGTGCCACGCACACGACTTGGTGCCACAGACACGACTTTCCGTCATGTACACGAGTTCTGGAGATATGCAGGTATCTAGACAGTGCAGAACTCCAAAACTCGTGTGCCTGGCACGAACACGTGTTCATGACGCCCGGGGCGGGCCCGTGTTCACCGCTCCTTATCTAGATCCTGGGCCCGAACCCACAGATCTCCTGGGATCCAAGCACCCACGGTCTCCCGAGCTTAGGCGACCCTCAGCCGTTTCGGCCGGTCTCGGCATGTCATTAGTGCCGGTTTGGGTGCGTCATTAGTGCCGGTTTCGGTGAAGGGGGTGAGGGGACGCCGGCGCGTGTGAACCTTCCCCTTGTCAGTAGGCTGCTCAGCGTGTACGCCACCGTGACTCGCCCCGGCCCCTGGACCCACCGCCATATCACCGCCGGCGGCACGCGCTTCCACGTCGCCCTCGCGGGTCCCGAGGCGCCACTCGCCGCCGTCGCACGCGCAGCTGTCACCCCCGCCACCGCGGGCCACGCCAACACCCCCGACCTCGCAGACGACTCCACGGATTCTGCCAGGCCGCTGGTGCTGCTACTGCACGGCTTCCCCGAGTGCTGGTGGACGTGGCGGCACGTTATGCCGGCCCTCGCAGACGCGGGCCACCGGGTCGCCGCCCTCGACCTGCGTGGTTTCGGCGGCTCGGACCGGCCCCCGTCGGGCTATGACCTGGTCACCCTGGCCCGGGACGTCACCGCCGTGGTGCGGGCTCTGGGCCACGACCACGCCGTCGTCGTCGGCGCCGGGCTGGGCGGGCAAGTCGGCTGGACGCTCGCAAATCTGGAGCCGGAGCTGACGGCGGGGCTAGTTCCGATCGGTGCTCCGCATCCGCTTGCCCTGCGCTCGCTGCACATGCGTTCCATCATGGGGTCAACGGTGCAGCACCTGTTCTTCCAGGTTCCGATGCTGCCCGAACGCAGCTTGCGGACGACGGCGGGAGTCGATCGCCTGCTGCGCTCCTGGGCCGCCCCCGCCACCCGCCCGCTGGTCACCGAGGGCGCCGAATACTATGCCGAGCTCATGGCACGCCCGGGCGCGGCGCACTCGGCCTTGGAGAGCATGCGCCGCTCCACCCTCAGCCGCGCCGAGGTGGCGGTACTGACCCGCCCGACGACGGTGCCGGTGTTGTCCGTACAGGGCGAGTTCGACCCGGTTCAGCCGGCCAAAGCGCATGCGCGCGACACCCACCACGTGGCGCATCCCTTGCAGCAGGTGACGATCCACGGCGCCGGGCACTTCCCACAGGAGGAGGCGCCCGAAGCACTCATCGACGTGCTACTGCCCTTCCTCACCGAACTGACGCAGCCGCCCCGGTCGGTGCAGGCCACCGCGCCCACACCGACGCAGCGAGGTCAGGCAGCCCGCAGGTCGCGCCGCGCGTCGCTCATACACCGGCCCGTGGGCACAGCCCGACGGCGTTCAGACGGCAGGCGTCGCAAGCAGGGACGCGGGCCCGGCACACCCTCCGCCCGTGCGCAATGAGGCGGTGACAGCCGTCGGTCCAGCGTGCGGGATCCCATAGGGCGGCAATGTCCTTCTCGACGGCGAGCGGGTTGCGCGAGGCCGTCCACCCCAGCCGCCGCGCCAGACGCCCGACGTGCGTGTCGACGGTGATAGCGGGAATACCGAAGGCATTGCCGAGCACCACGTGGGCGGTTTTCCGGCCGACGCCGGGCAGAGCCATGAGCGCATCGCGGTCGGCGGGGACGACGCCGTCGTGCTCTGTCACGAGTTCGGCGCCCAGGGCGATGAGGCGGTCGGCGCGGGTGCGCTGCATTCCCAGGGGACGCAGCTGCGTCTCCAAGTCGACGCGGTCGGCGCCCGCCAGGGCGGCGGCATCG
Source organism: Actinomyces sp. MRS3W (assembly GCF_032465695.1). Lineage (NCBI taxonomy): Bacteria > Bacillati > Actinomycetota > Actinomycetes > Actinomycetales > Actinomycetaceae > Actinomyces > Actinomyces sp. MRS3W. The sequence continues at coordinate 2,046 of NZ_JAWDJJ010000131.1, read as the reverse complement.
GGATAGCGGGCGAAGAGGCCGGGCGTGATGGTGTTGACGCGGGCGTCGGTGGTCTGGGCGGACAGTACTGTCGCCACCAGCAGCTGAAAGGGACCGTCGTGGTTGAGGGTGCAACCGGCGTCGGGATACAGCTGCACCAGTTCGTCGTCGACGTCGGCGGCACGCTGTGCGGCCGCGGGGTCCGGTCCGCCACCGAGGGGGCCCGCAGACTGCGCGATAGTTTGACCTGGCACACATGCAGACTACAATGCACGTCGGCGTGCCATGGGTCACAAGCCGTGGCTAGGATATGACGTAAGGCCCCATCTGCGCCCCGGGCCCGCCAGACGACACCACAGGAGGATCTTCGTGGAAGACAGTATTATCTCCAGAATTCCGCTCTTCGAGGGGATGACTCCGGAGGAGCGGGAGGAGCTGCGCAACATGATGACGCAGACCACCCTGCGCCGCGGTGAGATCCTCTTCAACGAGGGCGACCCGGGCGACCGCCTTTACATTCTCCTGTCCGGCAAGGTCAAGCTCGGCCACGCTTCAGCCGATGGCCGAGAGAACCTGCTGGCGGTACTCGGCCCCGGCGAGGTCGTTGGCGAGTTGACGCTCTTCGATCCGGGCCCGCGCTCCACCACGGCGACGGCGGTAGCCCCGACCGACCTGCTCGCGCTGGAGCACAACCAGCTCATGAGCTTCATCGAGACGCACCCGACCCTCGCCAAGGACATGCTGCGGGCCCTGGCACAGCGTCTGCGCCGCACGAACACTGCGCTGGCGGACCTGGTGTTCTCCGACGTCCCCGGACGCGTCGCCAAGGCGCTGCTGGACCTCGCCGACCGTTTCGGCTCCACCACCGAGGACGGCGTCCACGTTCCGCACGACCTCACCCAGGAGGAGCTGGCCCAGCTGGTCGGCGCCTCCCGCGAGACGGTCAACAAGTCGTTGGCCGAGTTCGTCTCCCGCGGGTGGATCCGCCTCGAGGGTCGCGCCGTCACACTGCTGGACGTCGACCGTCTGCGTCGTCGCGCCCGCTGACGCCACCAGGCGCTCACGCCGGTCTCGCCTCTCGTGAGACCGGCATCTAGTCACACATCGAGACCGGCACGTTAAACGTGCCGGTCTCGATGCTTGTTGTATGTCGCCGAGTGGACTCGGCCTGCGGTATCGCGGACGCTATGCCAACCGCCTCAGCGGGGCGCATCCGCAGCGCAGCCTCAGGCCCGCGGCCGCTTCATGTAGGCGACCAGGTTCTCCGAGCCGGACGGCCCGGGAACAACCTGCACCAGTTCCCAGCCGTCAGCGCCCCACTGATCCAGTATCTGCTTGGTGGCATGGATGAGCAGAGGGACGGTTGCGTATTCCCAGGTGGTCACGGGGGCAGTATCAGTCATGCCCCGAGCCTACGGGCCGCAGGCCACCCGACGAAAGCCCCGTTTAGCGCGTCCGCACTGGTTCAGCGCACCCGCGCGAGAATGCGCGGCGCCCGGCGGGCGTGGATCTCTGCGACCAGTTCGTCGTCCTCCCGGCGCAGCCACTCACTCCAGTTCGTCACCTCGGGGAAACGGCGCAGCAGCGCCCGGCGCTCGCGCTCGGTCAGGCCACCCCACACGCCGAAGCTCAGCTCGGAGTCGAGGGCCTCGGCCAGGCACTCCATGCGCACCGGGCAGGTGAAGCACAGTGAACGGGCATCGCGTTGCTCCGCCCCTTTACCGAAGAGCCGGTCGGGCGGGACGCTTGCGCAGGCCGCACGGGCCGCCCAGGTCTGGTCGCTCGTCATGTCTCACTCCCCTGCCACGACGGCCGACTACAATGTCAGCCGCATCACACATAGACGGTATGCCAACCGTTGGTCATTCACCAAATCCGTGTTCGCCCCACAACTCTCACCCACCCCCATCAACCCCCGTCATGACGCCGGTTGCGACCGTTTTCGCCATGGCCGAACGCGAACGGTTGACACTCGCACGCAGCCGCCGACACCGCCCAGGTCCGCAACCGCACCCGCACCCTTCCGGTGCGGTCGGTGAGCTCGCAGGCCCCCAGCCGGTATCCACC
>NZ_JAWDJJ010000130.1:0-1988 GCF_032465695.1 Actinomyces sp. MRS3W | reverse complement strand
CCCGGCTGGCCTCCGCCAGGGCGGTGCGGGCCGTTTCGACGGCGGCGGCCTGCTGCGCCTCCTGTTCGGCGGCGGCTTCGGCGCGGCGCTCCAGCTCCTCCGGGTCGGTTCCGGTGGCGGGCCGGGGCGCCCCGCTCAAGCCGCGCACGCGTTCGGCGGCGACGTCCGCCAGCGCCGCCAGGGACTGGGCGGCACCGGTCAGTTCCTCCCAGGTGGCGTTCGCCGCGGCCAGCCGCTGCCCGGAGGTGGCCTCGACGGCGGCGAGCTCCTCCAGCTTCGCCCGGGCAACGCGCTCGGCCTCCTCCACGCCGGCGCGGCGGCGGGCCAGGAGGGCCCGGTCCTCATCCCCGGCCTGGAGCAGGGACTGCACCTGGACGACGTCGTCGGCCAGTAGCCGGGCGGTGGCGTCACGGACCTCGGCCTGAATGACGTGGGCGCGACGGGCGACCGCCGCCTGCCGGGCGAGTGGGCCGAGCTGACGGTGCAGTTCGGCGGTGAGGTCGGTCAGCCGGGTGAGGTCGGCGGCCATGGAGTCGAGCTTGCGCAGCGCCCGCTCCTTGCGGCGGCGGTGCTTGAGCACGCCGGCGGCCTCCTCGATGAAGCCGCGCCGCTCCTCCGGGGTGGCCGAGAGCACGGCGTCGAGCTGGCCCTGCCCCACCACCACGTGCATTTGGCGGCCCATGCCCGTGTCGGACAGGAGCTCTTGCACATCGAGCAGGCGGCAGGCCGAGCCGTTGATCTGGTACTCGGACCCGCCGCCCCGGAACAGGGTGCGGGTGATGGTGACCTCGGTGTAGTCGATGGGGAGTGCGCCGTCGGTGTTGTCGATGGTCAGGGAGACCTCGGCGCGGCCGAGCGCGGGCCGGGAGCCGGCGCCGGCGAAGATGACGTCGGCCATGGAGCCGCCGCGCAGATTCTTGGCGCCCTGCTCCCCCATGACCCAGGTGAGGGCGTCGACGACGTTGGACTTGCCCGAGCCGTTCGGGCCGACGACGGCGGTAATGCCGGGCTCCAGGCGCAGGGTCGTTGACGAGGCGAAGGACTTGAATCCCTTCATCGTCAACGTCTTGAGGTGCACGCCTCAACGATAGCGGCAAGCAGAACCAGACCGGTGCCAGGCAGGACGGCGGCGTGTGCGTGCATCCGGCAGGCCGCCGGGACACGACAGGCCGGCGTCGCAGGCACCGCCCCGTGTCTACTTGACATCACGGATGCAACTCCGCAAGCTGCACGTGTCCTGGAAACCTCGTCCATCCCCGATCGGAGGTCCGGTGTTCGACGTCTCCAACCTGTCCAAACGCTTCGGAAGCCTGCAAGCGCTTGATGCTGTGTCGCTGCGGCTCGGTGACGGTGAGATCGTGGGCTTTGTGGGGGCCAATGGCGCCGGCAAGTCCACGACCATGCGCATCATCATGGGGGTGCTGACGGCGGATGCCGGCACCGTGACCTGGGATGGCGCACCGGTTGATGCCGCCTTGCGCCGCCGCATCGGGTATATGCCCGAGGAGCGCGGCCTGTACCCCAAGATGAAGGTAGGCGAGCAGCTGACCTACTTGGCCCGCCTGCACGGGGTGGGCGCCAATGCGGCGCGCCGCGCCGGTGAGGAGTGGACCGAGCGTTTGGATATCGCTTCTCGGCGCGAGGACGAGGTGCAAAAGCTCTCACTGGGCAACCAGCAGCGGGTGCAGCTGGCCGCCGCCCTGGTGTCGGACCCGGACCTACTCATCCTGGATGAGCCCTTCTCCGGCCTGGACCCGGTGGCGGTGGACGTCATGAGCCAGGTGCTGCGCGAGCGGGCGGCGGCCGGGGTACCCACCCTGTTCTCCTCCCACCAGCTCGACGTCGTGCAGCGGCTGTGCGACCGGGTGATCATTATTCAGGCGGGCCGGCTGGTGGCCGACGGAACCGTCGCCGAGCTGCAGGCCACGGCACAGCCGCGCTGGCGCGCCGTCGTCGAGGTGGACGGCGACCCCGACACGGCGGTCGGG
>NZ_JAWDJJ010000129.1:0-2512 GCF_032465695.1 Actinomyces sp. MRS3W | reverse complement strand
GCCCGAGGTCCTCCCCCTGCAAACCGCCGACGGCGTGCTCGCCGCCTGGCCTGCCGCGCCCCTGGCCTCCCGCGAGCGCGTGAGCCTGCGCATGCGCGTAGCCGGAGCCGCCGACGTCCCCTCCTGGTCCCCCTGGTCCGAACCCATCATCTACGAGGCCGGCCTGCTGACCCCGGCGGACTGGTCGGCCCTGCCGGTGGGCCCCGCCTGGCCGGAGAACCCCGAGTCCGACCGGCGTCCACCGCGCGTGCGCCGCGAGTTCACCGTCGAGAGCCCGGTTGTCTCCGCCCGCGTCTACCTCAGCGCCCACGGCCTCATCCGCGCCGAGCTCGACGGCGAACGCATCGGCACGGACGAGCTGGTCCCCGGCTGGACCGTCTACGGCACCCGGCTCGTGGCCCGCACCTACGACGTCACCGCCCAGCTGCTGGCCGCCTCCCCCGCCGGCGACGGCGTCGGCGCCCACGCGCTCGGCGCCCAACTCGCCGACGGCTGGTACCGCGGACATATCGGCTTCGACGGCGGCTACCGCAACCTGTACGGCGACGACGTCGCCGCCATCATCCAGCTCGAACTCACCCACGCCGACGGCACCCGCACCACGCTTGGCACCGACTCCTCCTGGAAGGCCGGCGTCGGGGAGATCCTGTTCACCGGCCTGTACGAGGGCGAAACCGTCGACGCCCGGCTCGCCACCCCCGGCTGGTCCTCCCCCGGCTTCGACGACGCCGACTGGACTCCGGCGGCCGTGGGCCCCGCCGACGCCGAGCGCCTGGTCATGCCGGTGGACGCCCCGGTGCGGGCGCAGGAGACCCTGCAACCGGTCGAAGTGACCGTGCTCGAGCCGCAGGTCATGCAGATGGGCAGCGTCAGCATTGAGGTCGCTCCCGAGCGCGCCCTCATCGACTTCGGACAGAACCTCTCCGGTCGCCTGCGCATCCGGGTGTCCGGCGAGGCCGGCACCACCATCACCCTGCGGCACGCCGAGGTGCTGGAGCACGGCCAACTCGGTACGCGTCCGCTGCGCGGCGCCGCCGCCACCGACACCTACACCCTGGCCGGAAGTGGCGTGGAGGAGTGGGAGCCCGCCTTCACCATCCACGGCTTCCGCTACGCCGACGTCACCGGCTGGCCCGGCGGGGCGCAGGCCGCCAAGGAGGCCATCGAGTCCGGGGCGATCACCGCCGTCGTCATCCACTCCGAGATGGAGCGCCTGGGCGCCTTCACCAGCTCCCACGTGCTGGTCAACCGCCTGCACGAGAACTCGCGCTGGTCCATGCGGGACAACTTCGTCGCCTTGCCCACCGACTGCCCCCAGCGCGATGAGCGGCTCGGCTGGACCGGTGATATTCAGGCCTTCGCGCCCACCGCCGCCTTCCACTACGGCTGCGTCGGTCTGTTGTCCTCTTGGCTGGAGGACCTGGCCATTGAGCAGCGCGCCCACGGCACCGTGACCTGGTACGTGCCCGTCATTCCGGGCGGGTTCTGGACGCCGCCGCGCCCGGCCGCCGTGTGGGGCGACGCCGCCACGGTGGTGCCCTGGGAGCTGTTCCGCGCCACCGGCGACCGCGGCCTGCTCACCCAGCAGTACGAGTCCGCCAAGGCGTGGGTGGACCTGGTCGATTCCCTGGCCGCCGCGGACCATGTGTGGGACTCCGGCATGCAGCTGGGCGACTGGCTCGACCCCTCCGCCCCGCCGGAGAACCCCATGCAGGCCATGACCGACCCGCACCTGGTGGCCACCGCCTTCTTCGCCCAGTCGGCCCGGATCCTGTCCCGGTGGGCCGCCGAGCTCGGCCACGCCGACGACGCCGCCCACTACGCGGCCCTGGCGGATGCGATCGGGGAGGGCTTCCGCGCCCGCTTCACCGACGGTGAGGGGCACATGACCTCCGACACCCAGACCGCCTACGCCCTGGCCATCACCTTCGACCTGACCGGCTCCGACCATGCCCGCGAGGTCGCCGGGGCGCGCCTGGCCGAACTGGTTGAGGCTTCCGGCGGGCACGTCGCCACCGGTTTCGCCGGCACCCCGGTTCTCACCGGCGCCCTGAGCGCCACGGGGCACGCCGACGCCGCCTACAAGCTGCTGTTGACCACCACCTGCCCGAGCTGGCTGTACACGGTTTCCATGGGGGCGACGACGACGTGGGAGCGCTGGGACTCCATGCTGCCGGACGGCTCCATCAACCCCGGTGATATGACCAGCTTCAACCACTACGCGCTGGGCGCCGTGGCCGCCTGGCTCGAGCGCAGCGTCGGCGGCCTGGCCCCGGCCGAGCCCGGATATCGGGTGATCGAGGTGGCGCCGGCCCCCGGTGGCGGCCTCACCCGCGCCGAGACCGTGCACCGCACCCCCCACGGCTGGGCCGCCAGCTCCTGGCGGCTCGTCGACGCCGACGGGCAGGAGGTCACCGCCCAGGCGGCGGCCGCCGGCGAGGGGCGCCTCGAACTCGACGTCGTCGTCCCGGTCGGGGCGACGGCGCACGTCACCCTGCCGGGGCGCGAGGAC
>NZ_JAWDJJ010000128.1:0-5504 GCF_032465695.1 Actinomyces sp. MRS3W | reverse complement strand
CAGGGGCAAGACATCATGCCGGCCGCCGCTGGCCCAGCCGCGAGGCTACTCCCGCGACCACAAACAAGGTAACGGGCACGCGCTGCAGCGGTGGCGCGGATCGAGCGTTGCCCGACACGCACCACTGCCGCAGCACGTTACTGGAATAGTTCGGATGAGCGCGGGGCGATCAGATGGAGCCGAGGATGGCGTCCGCCAGTTCCTGGGTTCGCTCGGCGGAGGTGGTGGAAATGGCGATAAGCGCCATAGCGCTGCCATTCTTGGCTGGAACGACGACGTAACTGCCCTGTACGGTCGTACCCCCGTCTGAGGGAAGGGTATAGGTCTCCACGGCCGCGCCCTGACCGCTGGCAGTAGTGGTCTCGGTGTAGGTGCCGGGTTCGAACACCATTCCGGAAGATGCGTCGCTCTGGCGCTCCAACAGTTGCACGAGATCGCTTTCGGCGGGAAGTGTGCTCACGTTGTCAACAATCTCGACGTTGAGGTTCTCGGCGAAATCGCTCGTCCCGCTGGTATCAACGCTGTACAGGGCCAGCCCCTGGAACATGGCGGCGACCTCGTCAGTCGACCGGCCGAGAGTTGAAGCGACGGCGTCCACGAGTTCCGTGTTGGAGACGTCCTCCCCGGTGAGGGTGGTCCAGTCGGAGGGAACGGCGAAGGACAGCTCGGCGTCCGGCACCTCGGTGAGGGTGTAGCCGTCGGGGACGGTGGGCTCCGCCTCGGTGGTTGCGTCGGTGTCTGAGCCGGTGTCCGCGGATTCATCGGACCCGGAGGCCGTGCTCTCCTCGACCGTGACTTCCTGGTCGGTGCTGACGGCTTCCCCGTCGCTGCTTCCGGAGTTGCAGGCCGACATGGTCAGGGCCAGGGCGGCGGCGGTGAGGGTGGTGGCGGTGTAGGTAGCGATGCGAGGTAGGCGCTGCATGGGACACTCCAAACGTTGTCAGGTACGTACACCAACATGTTATGAAAGCGGCGTTGATAACGAAATGGGTAGAGGGACCCATGCAAGATTCCTCACGTGTGCGAGTCGTGACGCCTAAGGCGGAATGCTGGTCTGCGCCCGACGCGCTCGGCGACCGGCCCTGCTCGGTCGGGCTTGCGCATGAGGCGGCTCCTTCTTGGGGAGGAAGCACCTGGCTCGCGGCGTCGGTGACAATCCTTTCCGAACCCGGCCCGGGCGATTCGACACATGCATGACACGGAAGGACTCCACGCCGGCGATGAAGAAGCACGACCCCCTGGTGCCCCGCATTCTCCCGCGGATCCTGTACTTCGTCGCCTTGCTGACACTCTTCGACAGCCTGTTCGGGAGCCTCAAGGGTGTGCAGCTCGTCCTGGACTTCATTTTCGCCTGGATCATCCCCCTGCCCTCGATCGACTGGTTCTCCGCCGTCGTTCTGTTCCTGGTGGCGGCAGGACTGGAACGTCGCAAGCGCGTCGCCTGGGTGCTCATGACCCTCATGACCGTGGGTACGGCGTTGCTGTACGGCGCGGTGGTGCTGGTAGCCGTCTTCGATCCGGACTACCGGGACCTGGTACCCGTCCTGAGCGCCAATATCGGCGTGCTGCTGGCCTTCCTCGCGGTCCTGGTCGTCTATCGCGGTTCCTATTCGGTGCGCTCCCAACCCGGGAATTTCCGTCGGGCACTGACGGTGTTCCTCGGCTTGGCGGCGGTGGCCACCGTGGCTGCGATTGCGGTCAAGTGGATGCTGTCCGGCCCTGGGCTGCGGCAGCTTGCGGAGCTGTTCCAGGGATCCGCGGAGCCCACGTGGCTGACGAGCCTGCTGGGACTGGGGTGGGCGCTCAGCTTCCTCGTCGCCTTCCGGATTCTGCTGCGATCCCAGAAAGAGTCCGCGCGCATGACGGCGCAGGAGGAGAGCCGGGTGCGCGCCCTCTTGGCCGAGCACACGACCGACTCGCTGGGATACTTCGCCACCCGCCGGGACAAGTCCGTTCTGTTCACCGAGCACGGCGCGGTCATCTACCGGGTCACCCTGGGGGTCGCGCTGGCCTCCGGCGATCCGCTGGGAGATCCCTCGACCTGGGCGACGTCGGCCCGGGCCTTCGTCGGTCACGCCGCGGAGTACGGGTGGACTCCCGCCGTCATCGGCGCCTCCGAGGCGGGAGCACGGGCCTACGTTGACGCCGGCCTGCGCGCCCTGGGGATCGGCGACGAGGCAGTATTGCGGCCCTCCCGCTTCCGGCTCGGCAATCTGCCGGAGGCCGCGCGCGCGGTCCGCCGCGTGACGCGGCAGGGATACACGGTTCGGATCCGGCGTCATCGCGCGATTCCCGCCGAGGAACTGGCCGAGCTGTCCCGCCTGGCCAATCAATGGCTCGACGGCGAGGACGAACGCGGCTTCTCCATGGCCCTGGGCCGCTTCGCCGACCCCTCCGACGGTCAGTGCCTCATGGTCGAGGCGCTGTTCCCGCCGGGGGACGAACCCGCTCACGCCCACGGTGAACCCACAGACCACGGCCAAGTGGCGGCGCTGCTGTCCTTCGTCCCCTGGGGCGGCGACGGCCTCAGCCTGGACGTCATGCGCCGCCACCCCGAGGCGGCCAACGGCGTCACCGAGCTCATGGTCTCCTCACTCATGGCGGAGTGCACCGGTATGGGAATCAACCGGGTCTCGCTCAACTTCGCCGTCTTCCGCTCCGCATTCGACGCCGGCGCGCGTATCGGTGCTACCCCGCTGCAGCGCCTGTGGCGGCGCATCCTGCTGTTCGTCTCGCGCTTTTGGCAGCTGGAGTCCCTGTATCGCTCCAACGCCAAGTACGACCCCGAGTGGTACCCGCGTCTCATCTGCTACCACGACAGCGGCGACATGATCGCGTCGGCCACCGCCATCGGCGTGGCGGAGGGCTTCCTCACGCTCCCCCGCTGGCTCGTGGGCGAACCGGAGCAGCAGCCGCGACGCAGCGACGAGTGCTCCAAGCAGCTGCTCGCCGTTACGACCGGCGCGGTCCATGCGACCCGTCCCGTCCGCCGCGTCCCCGCTCAGATCGCGCCCCGCCTGGCCTGTCGGGAGGCGATGCTGTCCGACGGCGTCGAGCCCTACCCGCCGTCAGTACAGGTGACGGACTCCTGCGCTACCGCCACCGGCGCCAGCGCCGTGGCCGGCCGGGTGCTGACAGTCCGCGACCACGGCGGCGTCATCTTCGCCGACCTTCGCGATTGGAGCGGCGACCTGCAGGTGCTCCTGGAGACCGCCGCGGTCGGAGCCGACGCCGTCGCACGCTTCCGCCGCCTGGTGCGCATCGGCGACCAGATCGCCGTCACCGGGAAGGTCGGCGCCTCCCGCACCGGAACTCGCAGCCTGCTCGCCGATTCCTGGGCCATGACCTCCAAGGCGCTGCGCCCCCTGCCGGACAAGCGCCACGGCATTCAGGACCCGGAAATGCGGGTCCGCCAACGCCACCTCACCCTCATCATCAGTCCCCGCCAGCGCTTCCTGGTGCGGGCCCGTGCCAACGCCGTCCAGGCGGTGCGTCAAGGGCTGCTCGACCGCGGCTACCTGGAGGTGGAGACGCCGATGCTGCAGCCCGTGCACGGGGGTGCGAATGCCCGCCCCTTCCGCACCCACATCAACGCCTACGACCTCGACCTCTACCTGCGCATCGCTCCCGAGCTGTATCTCAAGCGGCTCATGGTCGGCGGCATGGACCGCGTCTTCGAGATCGGCCGCTCCTTCCGCAACGAGGGCGCCGACGCCACCCACAACCCCGAGTTCACCATGCTGGAGGCCTACCAGGCGCACGCCGACTACCACGTGATGAAGAAGGTGGTGCGCGACCTAACCCTCGCCGCCGCCCGCGCCGCCCTGGGGACCACCGTGGTGCGCGGCCGGGTGGGCGGTGTCGAGCACGAGATCGACCTGGCCGCACCCTGGCGCAGCGTCAGCGTATGCGAGGCCGTCTCCACCGGCCTGGGGGAGGAGGTTGACACCGCTACTCCCGTGGACGTCCTGCGCGCCCATGCCGACGCCGTCGGCATGCCCTACCACCCCCGCTGGGGCTGGGGCACGCTCATGCAGGAGCTGTACGAGCACCTCGCCGAGGGCGTCACCGTGGAGCCGACCTTCTTCACCGACTTCCCGGCCGACACCTCGCCCCTGACGCGCCCGCACCGCCGCGACGCTCGCCTGGCCGAGCGCTGGGACCTCATCATCTTCGGCGCGGAGGTGGGGACCGCGTACTCCGAACTGGTGGATCCGGTCATTCAACGGGACCGGCTCACCGCGCAGTCGCTGGCCGCCGCCGACGGCGACCCGGAGGCCATGGAGCTGGACGAGGCCTTCCTGCAGGCCCTCGAACAGGGCATGCCGCCGTCGGGAGGCCTCGGCGTGGGCATCGACCGGCTCGTCATGATGCTCACCGGCGCCTCCATCCGGGAAACGATCGCCTTCCCCCTGGTCAGGCCGCAGCGATGAGGGGACGGCTGCTGGCGCTGGCCGCCTTCGTCACTTACAACGGCTGGCTGGCCTGGGGCCTGACCGGAGATCCGCACGCGCTGGCCGGATACCTGTCCGAACTGGCCGCCCAGGATCAGCCCTACCAGTGGTTCTTCCGCCTCGCCGACACCCTGGCCGCAGTGGTGTTCACGTGGATCGCCATCCTGGGCCGAGACGGGTGGCGTCCGTGGCTCGGCCACAGAGCACCGCAGGTCGCCGGTGCGCTCGTGGTGGCGGCGGCGGGAACGGTGCTCGACGCCGTTTTCAACCTCCCCTGCGCCCAGAGCCGTGACGCCGCATGCATCGAGGCCGGATTCGCCGTTCGTGTGCACGAGGCGGCCTCCGTCCTGGTGTCCTTGGCTTTCCTGGCGGGCATGGTGCTCACCGCCGTGGGCCTGGCGCAGCGGATCGGCTGGACTCGCGGGCCGCTGATATGGGCCGCATTGACCGCCGTCGTCGCCGTACTGATGCTCACCAGCATTCTTGCCGAGCATGTGGCTCCGGGGACGCAAGGGTTCGTGCAGGCCATCTATGTGCTGGTGTGCTCGGCGTGGGTGGCGCGACTGGCGCTACGGCTGCCGGGAGGCAAGGATGGCTGAGATCCACCGTCGCGATGGCCACACCATCACCATTCACGACGGCGCCGGACCCGCCGTCGTGCTGCTGAGCGGCTGCGCCTTGAACTCCGGCTGCTGGGCCGACGTCGTCGCGGCACTCCCGGGCCGCCGCATCATCACCGTGGATCGGCCCGGTTATCTGGGCACCGCCAGCGCGGGGCTGCCGTCGCTGCCCGAGCAGGTGCGGGTGCTGGCGCGGATTCTGGAGGAGGTCGAGGCGCGGCCGGTCATCGTCGTCGCCCATTCGATGGCCGCCTTCCAGGCCGAGGCGCTCGCTCGGCTGCGCCCGCGGCTCGTTGCCGGCATGGTCCTGGTTGATCCTTCCGCCGAGCCCGACCCTCTCCTGCCCCTGCCCGGCGAGGACCCCTGTGCGCGCGCCTTGACGCGGGCCGCCGGCGCCGCCTTCGGCTACGCGCCGGTGGCCGCCCTGGCC
>NZ_JAWDJJ010000127.1:0-11787 GCF_032465695.1 Actinomyces sp. MRS3W | reverse complement strand
CTCCACGACCGCGTCCAGCACGCCGTCGGCCGAGTAACGGCGCACGGCCGCCCCGCCGTTGAGCGCCGTCCACACCCCGCCCTCGGCGTCCACGCACAGTCCGTCGGGATGTCCCTCGTCGGGGTCAATGGACACGAAGGGGCGCGGATCGACCAGCCCGCGGGCCGGGTCGTAGTCCATAAGCGTGACCACCCCGGTGGGGGTGTCGATCCAGTAGGCGACGGTCCCGTCGGGCGAGAATCCCAGCCCGTTGCAAATGGTGGCGCCGCCCCACGCGCGCATCGGCTGCGCGCCAGGCCCGTCCCAGCGGTACATGTTGGCGCCACCGGGCGTCTTGGCATACGGCATGGTGCCGATCCAGAAGCGGCCGTCGGGGTCGCAGCCGCCCTCGTTCGTGCGCACCTCCGGGTCGGTGAATAGCTCGGCCGCCGGGCTGAGGTCGCTCAGGTCGTCGCGGCGGCCCAGAGAAATACCCCGCTCGGTGGCGACGATTGCGCCGCCGCCCACCCGCGGCCGAATGACCGAGGCGACGGCGGAGCCCACGGGCAGGCGCCGGTGCCCGCCGGGTGCGTTGTCATCCAGCTCGACGACGGCGCCGGCGAGCATATCGACGAACCGGAGGTGGTCGGTGGCCTCCCACCAGCAGGGGCCTTCGGCGTGGTAGGCGATGGAGTCGGTGATGCGCTGCGCCTTCATAAGTGCAGGCTACCGGGAGTGGCTGGGCGACGGGTGAGTACGACGGGCGCGTAGGGCAGGCATGTGCGGCGGGCGCACGGATCGTCCACCGGTTGGACTGAGGCCGCGTCGTCGTCGCCGCGGGCTTAGCCTGCGGGCAAACCCCGTCCCCACTTCGCGATCCGAGGATCTCATGACCCCCTCAACGACTGATGCCGATCCGCAGCCCGAAGCCGCACCGACTCCCACTGACTCCGTCCCGGCGGCGGATGCGGTGGCCGAGCAGCGGCAGGAGCGCAGCGCACGCATCGCGGTGACCATTTTCCCTCTCATCATGTTCGCCGCCTTCCTCGGCGCATTCTTCTTCCCCACCACCTTCGTGCCGCTGGCCAGTCACATGACGCTGCTGCTGGCGATCACCATGCTCGGTATGGGTATGACCCTGTCCGTCCCGGACTTCACCATGATCGCGCGCCACCCGGTGCCGGTCATCGTCGGCGTACTCGCGCAGTTCTCCATCATGCCGCTGGTGGGTTGGACGGTCGCGCAGCTCATCCCGCTGCCCGACGAGCTCAAGGTCGGCATCATCCTCATCGGATGCGTCCCGGGCGGAACCACCTCAAACGTGTGCAGCTTCCTGGCCAAGGGCAACACGGCCCTGAGCGTATCCATGACCGCCTTCTCCACCATGCTCGCCCCCGTCGTCACGCCGCTGCTCACCCTGTGGCTGGCCGGAACCTACATGGAGGTGCCGGCGGGGTCGATGGCATTGTCCATCGTCCAAATCGTGCTGTTGCCGGTGGGCACCGGGCTGATCCTCAATATGTTCGCCCACCGGCAGGTGGCGCGCATTCAGCCCGTCATGCCGTGGGTGTCCGTCATTGCCATCGCCGGCGTTGTCGCCGCCGTGGTCTCGCGCAGCCAGGCGCTTATCGCCACCGCCGGCCTGCTCATGTTCGTGGCCATCGCCGTGGAGAACGCGGTCGGATACGCACTGGGCTACGCGGTGGCACGCGTCATGGGCGTGTCCCGCCGCGACCGACGCACCATCTCCATCGAGGCGGGGCTGCAGAACGCGGGCCTCGGCTCGACGCTCGCGGCCACCTACCTCAGCGCCGCGGTGGCCGCACCTTGCGCGGTGGCGACCTTCTGGCACACCATCACCGGCTCCATGCTCGCCATGTACTGGCGTCTGCGCGGCTTCCCCGACGGCGAGGACCCGCGGGCCACCATCCGTCAGCTGCGCGAGCGCGCCGCCGTCGACGCCTAGGGCCGTGAGGCGCCCGGTTGTTACCGCCGGGTCCCGGGGCCGCACGGCCGGCTAGAGCGTCACAGCATGCAGGACACGCAGCCCTCGACCTCGGTGCCGGTGAGTGCCGCCTGGCGCAGACGGATGTAGTACAGCGACTTGATGCCCTTGCGCCAGGCGTAGATCTGCGCCCGGTTGACGTCGCGCGTGGTGGCTGTGTCCGGGAAGAACAGCGTGAGGCTCAGGCCCTGGTCCACGTGCTGGGTGGCAGCGGCGTAGGTGTCGATGATCTTCTCGGGACCGATCTCGTAGGCGTCCTGGTAGTACTCCAGGTTGTCGTTGGTCATGTAGGGCGCAGGGTAGTAGACGCGGCCGATCTTGCCCTCCTTGCGGATCTCGATCTTGGCGACGATCGGGTGGATCGAGGAGGTCGAGTGGTTGATGTAGGAGATCGAGCCGGTGGGCGGCACCGCCTGCAGGTTGCGGTTGTAGATGCCGTCCCGCTTAATCTTCTCCGCCAGGTCGGCCCAGTCGGCGCGCGTGGGCACGTGCACCGACGACGCCTCGAAGATCTCCCGCACCCGCGGCGTCACCGGGAGGAAGTCCTGGGTGAGGTACTTGTCGAAGAACTCGCCGGTGGCGTACTTGGAGTCCTCGAAGCCGACGAAGGTCTCGCCACGCTCCACGGCCAGTTCATGCGAGGCGGTCAGGGCCGCGAAGAGCACGGAGGCGAAGTAGACGTTGGTGAAGTCCAGGCCCTCCTCGCTGCCGTAGAAAATGCGCTCACGGGCGAGGAAGCCGTGCAGGTTCATCTGCCCCAGACCGATGGCGTGGGACTCGTGGTTGCCACGGTTGATCGAGGGGACGGATTCCAGCTCCGTTTGGTCGGAGACCGCCGTCAGTCCGCGCACGGCGGTGCGGATGGTGCGCGCGAAGTCCGGGGAGTCCATGGTCTTGGCGATGTTGAGTGAGCCGAGGTTGCAGGAAATGTCCTTGCCGACGTGCGCGTAGGACAGGTCCTCATTGAGCACGCTCGGTTCGGACACCTGCAGGATCTCCGAGCAGAGGTTGGACATGACCACCTTGCCCTTGATGGGGTTGGCGCGGTTGACCGTGTCCTCGAACATGACGTAGGGGTAGCCGGACTCGAACTGGATCTCGGCAAGCGTCTGGAAGAACTGGCGGGCGTTGATTTTGTCCTTGCGGATGCGGTCGTCCGCCACCAGCTCGCGGTACTTCTCGGTGACGTTGATGTCCGCGAAGGGCAGCCCGTAAACGCGCTCGACGTCGTAGGGGCTGAACAGGTACATGTCCTCGTTGTTGCGGGCCAGTTCGAAGGTGATGTCCGGGATGACGACGCCGAGCGAGAGGGTTTTGATACGGATCTTCTCATCCGCGTTCTCTCGCTTGGTGTCCAGGAACCGCATGATGTCCGGGTGGTGGGCGTGCAGGTACACGGCCCCCGCACCCTGCCGGGCTCCCAGCTGGTTGGCGTAGGAGAAGGAGTCCTCCAGCAGCTTCATGACCGGGATGACGCCGCTGGACTGGTTCTCGATGCGCTTGATGGGGGCGCCCATCTCCCGCAGGTTGCTCAGCAGCAGGGCGACGCCGCCGCCGCGCTTAGATAGCTGCAGGGCGGAGTTAATGCCGCGGGAGATGGACTCCATGTTGTCCTCGATGCGCACGAGGAAGCAGGAGACGGGCTCGCCGCGCTGCGCCTTGCCCTCGTTGAGGAAGGTGGGGGTGGCCGGCTGGAAGCGGCCGGACATCATCTCCTCGATGAGGTCGAGCGCGAGCGATTCATCGCCGTCGCCCAGCGCGAGCGCGACCATGGTGACGCGGTCCTCGAAGCGCTCCAGGTAGCGCTTGCCGTCGAAGGTCTTGAGCGTGTAGGAGGTGTAGTACTTGAAGGCGCCCAGGAAGGTTTCGAAGCGGTAGTCGTGCGCGTAGGCGGCCTTGAAGGCGGACTTGACGAACTCAGGGCTGTAGCGATCCAGAACCCGCTGCTCGTAGTAGCCCTCCCGCACCAGGTACTCCAGCTTCTCCTCCAGGCTGGGGAAGGAGACGGTGTTGTCGTTGACGTGCTGGAGGAAGTACTGGCGCGTGGCCTCGCGGTCAGCGTCGAACTGAATCATGCCGTTCGCGTCGTACAGGTTCAGCTTGGCGTTGAGGGCGTGGTAGTCGAGGTCCGGAGCCGGCACGGTCGTGATCGCGGGGTCCGTCAGCGTGTCTGCCAAAACTTGTCCAATCCTTCTTTGACGCGTTCGACGTCGGTCGGGGTGCCGAGCAGCTCATACCGGTAGAGGAACGGCACCTTCAGCTTGCTGGCGATGATGTCACCGGCGATGCCGTAGGCCTCGCCGAAGTTGGTGTTGCCCGAGGCGATGACGCCCCGGCACAACGACCGATTGTGCGGGTCATTGAGGAACTTGATGACCTGCTTGGGTACGGCTCCCTTGATGGCGCCGCCGCCGTAGGTGGGCACCACGAGGATGTACTCCTCGGTGACGTTCAGTGGCTCGTCCTTGGGGCGCAACGGGATGCGCGCGCTGGGGAAACCGAGCCGGTCAACGAAGCGGCGGGTGTTCTCCGAGGTGGAGGAGAAGTAGACGAGGAGGGGGCGGTCACTCACTTAGGACCCCGCCCCGTTCAGATAGCGGCAGCCTCGGCGGCGGAGACGGAGAGAGCCTTGATCTTGTCCGGACGGAAACCGGACCAGTGGTCACCACCGGCCATGACCACCGGCGCCTGCGCGTAGCCGAGGGAACGAACCTGCTCGAGCGCCTCAGCGTCAAGGGTGATGTCAACCGTCTCGTAAGACAGGCCGGCCTTGTCCAGGGCGCGGTAGGTCGCGGAGCACTGGACGCAGTTGGGCTTGGAGTAGACGGTGATCGCCATGTCTGTCACTTCCTGGCAGTAAGTGGTTGCTAGTTCGGGTACGTGCACACCCCCGGCAGCTCCCCGCGAGGGAAACCTACCCGGCTGTAATCACACGCATGTAGTTCTCGGGAGGGCAAGCGCCCCCTGCTGAACAAAACACTACCCCTAGGGGTGGAAGTGCGCCACCACCCCAAGATGATGTGTCTGGCGTGTCGTTGTGCATAGATCACCTCCGATCTGTGGACAGGCCCACGATCACTGTGGAGACGGCTGTGGAGCCACCGCGCCCACCCCGCGACGCCGCCCGGCGCAGACGACGGCGCAAGCACCCGGCGAGCACCCGCGAACCGGCGTATCCATGGTCTCGCGGGGGTACGACACGAATTCCTCACCCTTAACCGCCCGCAACCCACAGGCCCGCTCCCTCAGCCGACCGCGAACCATCCCCACCCTGGGGACGAAGGCGCACAAAATCCCCTCCTCATTGCCCACCGCCGGGCGTGTCGCGTCGATACCGCCCGGCAGAGCCCCGACCCCCCGCATCCGCCCAGGTCACCCCGCATCTGCCACCCAATTCCATTCCACCCCTGCGCCGATCGTGCTACGTTCCCAGGAGTTGGTTCCCGCCACGAGGCCGTGCCGCACCGAGAGGAGCCCGTCACACCATGGACGCAACCGCGCGCCGACAGGAGATATTGACCCGACTCGAAGCCTCGACCACCCCGCTGGCTGCGGCGTGGCTGGGCGAGCAACTCGGCGTCTCCCGGCAAATCGTCGTCGGCGACGTTGCGCTCCTGCGCGCCGCGGGGCACGCCATTCGCGCCACCAACCGCGGCTACCTCCTGGCCCGCCCGAGTTCGCGGCCGCGGCGCGTCTTCCACGTCCAGCACGGACGCGAGCAGATTGCCACGGAACTCTCCGCGATCATCGACGCCGGCGGCACCGCCCTGGACACGATCATTGAGCACCGCCTCTACGGCCAGATCACCGTAGACCTGCTCATTCACGACCATGCCGACCTCGACCTCTTCCTCGAGCGCATGACCGAGTCCTCCACTCTGTCCGAGCTGACCAATGGCTGGCACGCGCACACGATTGAGGCCGACACCGAGGAGCAGTTGGACGCCATCGCCTCACGCCTGGCCGAGCTCGACATCCTGCGCTGAGAGGCAGTTCACGCCGCTAGTGTCATGACACCCAGCCGCCTCCGACTATTGTGCTAGGTGTCTTGACACCTCGGGTGCGCCGTGGAATCACACGTCATGGCCGCCCGCCGTCCATGCGAGGTCCCCGTGTCTACATCCTCAGTATCCGCCGCGTCCTCCGCCACCCACGCACCCACTCCTCCCGGCTCACCGGCCTCCCCCGCCGAAGCTTCCCCGGGCCGCGCCGCAACCGGCTCCGCGAGCACCCCGCCCGGCTTGTCCGCGCATCTGCGCGCCTTCGGCAACCGGTTCTTCATCGAGGGGCTGACCGGCATGGCGCACGGTCTGTTCGCCACCCTCATCATCGGCACGATCCTCACCCAGATCGGAGCCTTCATCCCGGGGACGGTGGGCGACTTCATCGTGCTCATGGGACGGGTGGCCTCTTCCATCACCGGCGCCGGCATCGGCCTGGGCACGGCCCGTCGTCTCAAGGCGGATACCTTCGTCGTCATCTCCGCTGCCGTCGTCGGGCAGATCGGGGCGCAGGCCTCCGGGCTCCTGTCCGGCAGCGCGTTGATGACCGACGACGTCGGCACCGCCTTGCTTCTGCGCGGACCCGGTGAGCCGCTGGGCGCCTTCGTCGCCGCTTGCACGGCCATTGAGGTGGGGCAGCTCGTCTCCGGGAGGACGCCGGTAGACATTCTCCTCACGCCGCTGACCACCATCGTGGTGGGTGGCGGTGCCGGGCTGATCGTCGGCCCGCCCATTTCCTCGGCGATGACGGCGCTGGGACACCTCGTCAATTGGGGCACCGAGCGCCAACCACTGCTCATGGGGGTGATCGTCGCCGTCATTATGGGGATGGTGCTCACCCTGCCAATCTCCTCGGCCGCGCTCGGCGTGATCCTGGGGCTGTCGGGCATCGCGGCGGGTGCCGCGACGATCGGCTGCACCACCCAGATGGTGGGTTTCGCCGTCGCGTCCTTCCGGGAGAACCGCTGGTCCGGGCTGCTCGCGCAGGGGTTGGGCACCTCCATGCTGCAGATGCCGAATATTCTGCGCCGCCCGCTCATCTGGATTCCGCCCACGCTCGCATCGGCTGTGCTCGGGCCGGTAGCGACGGTCGTGGTGCACATGGAATCCAATGCGGTGGGCTCGGGCATGGGCTCGGCCGGGCTGGTCGGGCAGCTCATGACCTGGCAGACCATGAGTGGCTCCATGGAGGCCGGCCGCCTGGCGCTCATGATCGTGCTGTTCCAGTTCATCGCGCCGGCCCTGCTCACGCTTGCCATCAGCGAGTTCATGCGCGCCCGAGGCTGGATCAAACCCGGGGACATGGCACTGGCCCGGGCTTGAGGAGCTCGAGCGCCGACGCCGCCGGGCAAATGGCTCGGCCCACACCACTTGCCGGGGCCTTGAGGGGCCCGAGCACCGACCACGAGCGCACCGCAGTGCCCCAGCGCCGGCCCACATTCCGGGGAACCGAAGGACCGCATCACCGGCCCAACCCCACCGCGGCAGCAGCCCGGATCCCGGGCCACGGGTGGCTCCGATCGTTGCGGTGCGGTGGGGTCGAGCCTCTTGGTGCGGTGTTGATCTGGTGCTGGCCATGACCGACTGCTCGGGTGCGGTCTCATCCCAGAGAGCATGACCCAGGCGGTGGAGAAAGGCCTCGGACATACCGAGGGTCGCGCCACGGCCATGACCCTGGGTGGAGTCTCAACTGCGTGCAGTCGAGGGCATCCGGACGGACAGGCGACGGTCAGGCTCGACGACGCATGCAAGCCCAGCGCCACACCCGAGTAACCGCAGGGCGCACGCGTAACCGCCACGAACACGAGTTTGCGTCGCGAACACGAGTTCTGGAGATATGCAGGTGTTGAGACCGTGCAAAACTCCAAAACTCGTGTCTTCGGCACAAACACGTGTTCACCACGCCAGGGGCAGGCCCCTGAACGCGCAGGCAGGACTATACGGCGGCCCACGAGACCACCACGGGTTGAGGCACCAAAGTCCAGCCGCGCCCATCGACGACAACCTCACCGGCCCCGTCCTGGCCCGCAATGACGCACTTGCATCACCGCGAGCCGACGACGCACCTAAGTAGCCGTGAGGAGGGCAAGGGCCACCGCCGACCGCGCCCGACTCCACGCCAGACCTCGAGCCCGGCCCTGAGCCAGCTCAGCCACCCCGGCAAGCGCCGAGACGAAGACCCGCATACACGAACCGGCGTGCTGTTCCAGCCACTTCCACGAATACGTGCAATGCCACACGCCAGGCAGCCCCACATCCATGCGATACTCGTGACACAAACGAGACTATCCCTGGATGCCGACGGGCAACCATCCCGCCGCGTCCCCTCCCCCGGCGAAGGAAGCTCTTCATGACCTCGCACCCGACGGCGCAGGAACTCCCCGCAGGATGCCGCGCCGCCTCACGTCAGATCGTGGCTGCGAGCCTGGCAATCGACGCGCTCGTCGTACTGCTGCCGTTGACACTCGGGCTATTGCTGCCAGGTCCCGCCCTACTCAGGCTCCTGCTGGTACTCGTCTCCCTCGGATTCCTCGCGGGTCAGCTCATTGCACATTGCCTGTTCGGCCGCGCCATCGGCGGCCTGCTGCTCGGAGTGCTCACCGTGGATACGGAGGCGGGGTTGCCCACCGGCACCGGCCGCTCCCTCGCGGCGCTCACGTTTCTCGGCTCAGCCGCCGGCGCGACAGTGCTTGACGTCCGACACGGCATGAATCCCACTCAGGGGACCTTGGACGAGCTTGATGAGCTCGCCGCCTCAATGCAGCAGCCCACGGCGCAGAAAGACACGCAGCCCGCACTACAAATTCCGGCACAGACAATGGTGCAGACGCCAGCACAAACAACAGTCCAGGCAATGGCGCAGACGACGCCATTGCCGCCCACGGTTCCGCCGGTTGCGCCCACGACCACCGCTCCCCTGGCGACCGCACCTGCGCCGCCTCCGCCACCAGGCCCCGCGCTAGACACGTCTGTCATCACGCCGATGCTCACGACCACTGCAGCAACCCCCGCCGCCCCCAGCGCCGAGCCATCCACCGATACGACGCCTGTCACCGCGCCGCCGACCGTAGTGTCTCCAGCCGCAGCGCTTCCGGCCAGTGCGCCTCCGGTCAGTACATCGGCGACCGGCACGTCTCCGGCCAGTACGCCTCCAGTGACACGCAAATCCCTGCGCGCCAAGGAGAGAGCACAGGAACGGGAACGAGAGCGCGAGCGCTTGGCCACCCTGGAAGACAGAGCGAGGCAGGAACTGGAAAGGATGGCCGGATGATGGCTGCAACATCACGGTCCGCCGACGCCGCCCCCAAGGGCGAGCGCCAAGGCCCAGCCCGGATTCCCACGCCCGCGTGCCCCGGCTCCACACGGCCCGTATCCGCGCCGACCATCCCATCCGTACGGCCCGCGACCCCCGGCTCGCGTTCCAGCTCCCCACGGCCCTCATCCCCTGGCGCGCGTTCTACCTCCCCACGGTGCGCGCCATCTTCGCCAACCCACCCGAGTCGCCATGCCGCGTGAGAACGAGCAGGCGGTCCTCGATTCTGCGCGCGTACATCACGCACGCCTGCGCGACGCCCTGGAACGCGGCCGCACGCCGGGAAGGAGCCGGGCCCAGGCGCCGCGGCTGATCGCCTCACTCGTGATCGCGGCCCTGGCGTGCAGCGGCTGCGTGGGCTACGGCTACATCTCCACGCACCTGGACTCGCTCCGCAAAACCACGGGCGGAAGCACCTCCACCGACAGCAGCACCGCAGCGCCCCCGTCCCCCCAGCCGACGGATGCCGCGGCACTGGCAACCCAGGAAGCCGAGCAATGATCCCCTATACCCGCATCACCCTCGTGGCAGACCGGTCGCGGGCCGAACTGGTGCTGCCCTCCACCGAGCCGGTCGGCACTCAGATGCCGACGCTGCTGTCCCTCCTGGGCGGCCAGTCCGGTTACTCCGGCACCCCGGCGGCGACGCGCCTGGTGCGCGCCGACGGCCGCCTGGTGGATCTCGAGCTGGACCTGGCCGCCCAGGAAGTGCTGGACGGTGAAGTCCTGCGCCTAGTAGCCGACGACGAGATCCCGCCGCCCGCGCGCGTATCCGACCTGAGCGAGGCCATGGCGGACCTCACCGAGACGCATCCGGGCAGGTGGCGGCGCACGGACCGGCCGCTCGGTGCCGGCATCCTCATCGGAGTGCTGGCCGCGCTCGCGGCCCGGCCCCAACGCCAGTTGCTCTCGCCGACGGCGCACACCTGGGTGGCGCTCGCGGTCATACTGGCGCTCTTCGCCGTCGCCGCACTCCGACGCAGCGGTATCGGCCCGACGGGCGTCGACGTCCTGGGCCGGTGCCTGCTGCTGGGACTGCTGGCGGCGCAGTGCCTCGCCCTGGCGACCGGGGGAACCGCGTACGGAGCGCTCGCGGCCCTGGCCCTGATCCTGCTGGCGACTGCCGCCATGGGCTTGGCCTTCGACCGCCTGGGCTGGAGCGCCGGCGCCGCCGTGGGGCTCGGCGTTGAGGGCGTCTGGATGCTCATCGCCGCGCTGTCTCCCACCTCGAAGCTCGCCTACGGATTCCTGGCGGTACTCGCGCTGATACTCGCGGGCTCACTGCCGTGGATCGCGCTGGTCGTCTCCGGCGCGGCCCGGCTGGACGACACCGCCCTGACCGGGGTGCTGCCACCGCGCGACCGGGCACGCCGCAGCCTGACCGCCGCCCACGACTCGCTGCTGGTCTCCTGCCTGGTGGCGGCCGCCGCCCTGGCATGGGCGACGGCGAGCCTGGCGCGGCAGGGCGATCCGTGGGGCCGCTGGCTGGCCGTGACCGTAGTGGTTGCCACAGCGCTGCGCTCACGCGCATTCCCATTGCGGGCGGAGGTCATCTCCCTGTGGCTGGCCTGCCTGCCCGCCCCACTCATTCTCGCCTCAACGCTGCCTTCGCCACAGCGCGCCGTCCTACTCGCCGTCATCGTCCTGGTGCTGGCGGCCGCCGCCCTCTACCAGAGCGCCGATCAGACCCGCGTGCGCCTGCGCCGTCTCGGTGACATGGTGGAGACGGCTGCAACCATCGCCACCGTGCCGCTGCTGTGCGGGCTCGACGGGCTCTTCACACACCTGTTGGGACTGTTCGCATGACCGCGCTCGTCCGTGATGGTTCCAGAACGGCGCCCGACGGCGGCGGTCACCTTCACGTCCTGCGCCGCCCGCTCGATCTGGGCGCCCTGGTCCTGACCGGTGCGGCCGCCTGGCGCCGTACCGCCGCGCAGACGCACCGGACCCTGGTGCAGCCACTGCCGCTGACCTGCCGTATCGCCGTGGTCCCCACCGCGCCGGGCTGCGGGGCCACCACCGCGGGTATGCAACTGACCGGAGTGCTGACCCGCGCCCGGCGTGCACCGGCGCTACTGCTGTCGGCCTCCCCCGGCACCAACACCGCTGCCGACCGCCTGACCTTCGCCCGCGCCTGGCCCCTGGAGGACCCCCTTCCCACTGCGGTGCCGCCGACGGAGCTCGGTCCGGCCCTGCGCAGTGCGGCGGGCTGCGGACCGGACCGCCTGACCTCGTGCCTCCGGCTGGAGGCTACAGGTCATGGCCTGCCGCCGGCATGGCACCGGGCGCGGCGCGAACTCGGGCACTTCTTCGACACCTGCCTGACCGACTTCGGCCCGCTGACCCACGCCGAGCTGACCGAGATCGCCCCGCTGCACCACGCCATCGTGCTGGTGACCCCGGCGCGGCGCCGCGAGGTGGAGCGGGCCCGCGCCGGGGTCACCAGCACGATGGCGTGGTGCAGCGGGGCGATCTCGGTCAGCTCGGCGT
>NZ_JAWDJJ010000126.1:0-14517 GCF_032465695.1 Actinomyces sp. MRS3W | reverse complement strand
CCATCCCCCTCAACCCCACCCCCGGCTCCATCTGGACCTGCTCCGAGCCGGACGTACAGGACCTCTTCGTCGACACGCTTCGCCGTGCCGGCATTACCACCACGGTGCGAGACACTCGTGGCAGCGACATTGACGGCGCCTGCGGCCAGCTGGCCACCGAGGTGCTCCATCAGGAAAGGGCGGCGCACACCCGATGAGCGACATGTTCCCCAAGGTCGGTCTCCTCAAGCAGGGGTACCGCATCGAGCAGGTAGACGGTTACTTCGAAACCGCGCACGAGATCTACGACGCCGGCGAACTGGCCGAGATGGACTCCGAGGGCGTGCGCACCGTCGCCTTCGACATCGTCCACGGCGGCTACCAGCCGGCCGCCGTCGACGCCGCCCTGGACCGGCTGGAGGCCGCCTTCCTGCAGCGCCGCCGCGCCGAATTCGTGGCCGCCAACGGCCGCAAGGCGTGGATGGAGCAGGTGGCGCAGCTGGCCACCACCCTCTACCCGCGACTGCTGCGACCCGCAGGTGAGCGCTTCGCCCCCGCCCACCGGCAGGGCTACAACAAGGAGGAGGTCGACGCCCTCCTGGACCGCATCGCCGCCTACTTCGACTCCGATGGCGCCCTGACCTCCTCCCAGGTCCGCGCCGTCGTCTTCACCGCCGCCCGTGGGGACAAGGCCTATGACGAGGCGAGCGTCGACCGGTTCCTCGCCCGGGCCGTCGAGGTCCTGCTGTCGGTGGAGTGACGGTGCCGCTATGACCGGAAGCGACAACGCCGCCGCCCGCGCGGTGGTCCTGCTCGGATCCACCGGCTCCATCGGCACCCAGGCGCTGGAGGTCATCACCCACCTGGCCGCCCACCCCGGCGACGCCGCCGGCGCCCCCCGCGTAGCCGGCCTGGCCGCCGGCGGCACCCGCCTGGAACTACTGGCCGAGCAGGCCGTGGCCCACGCCGTCCCCCGGCTGGCCGTCGGTGTGGACGGCGAGGATGCTGTCGCCCGCCTGCGCGCCGCCCTGACCGCGGCCGCCGCCCGCGCGGGCCGCCCCAACCCGGTCACCGACATCCTCACCGGCCCCCATGCCGCCACCGAGCTCATTGCCGCCACCGGCGTGGGGGAGGGGGACGTGGTCCTCAACGGCATCACCGGCGCGGTCGGCCTGGCCCCCACTCTCGCCGCCCTCGCCAGCGGTGCGACGCTCGCCCTGGCCAACAAGGAATCGCTCGTGGTGGGCGGGGCCCTGGTCAAAGGCGCGGCCCGCCGCCCCGGGCAGGTCGTGCCCGTCGACTCCGAGCACTCGGCCATCGCCCAGGCACTGCGCACCGGCGTTCACGGCAAGGGCCTGACCAGTCCGGTCCTGACCGGACGCAGCGAGGTGCGCCGCCTCATCCTCACCGCCTCCGGCGGCCCCTTCCGCGGCCGCACCAGCACCGAGCTCGCCGACGTCACGGCCGCCCAGGCCTTGGCGCACCCGACCTGGGCCATGGGCCCGGTGGTCACCGTCAACTCCTCCACCCTGGTCAATAAGGGCCTGGAGCTCATCGAGGCGCACCTGCTGTTCGACGTCGACCCGGCCGACATCGCCGTGGTCGTCCACCCCCAGTCCGTGGTCCACTCCATGGTCGAGTTCAACGACGGCGCCACCATCGCTCAGGCCTCCCCGCCGGACATGCGCCTGCCCATCGCGCTCGGCCTGACCTGGCCGCACCGGCCCGACCTGGCCGGCCTGGTCACCCCCCAGGCCTGGGACACGCCCACCGCGTGGACCTTCGAACCGCTGGACGCCGACACCTTCCCCGCCGTCGACCTGGCCCGCGCCGCCGTGGGCGCCTCCGCCACCCACCCGGCCGTCCTCAATGCCGCCAACGAGCAGGCCGTCGCCGCCTTCCTGGACGGACGTCTGAACTGGCTGGACATCGTCGCCATTGACGAGGCCGTGCTGGAGGCCCACACCGGGCAGGCCGCGCCCGGACTCGACGACGTGCTCGCCGCCGACGCCTGGGCGCGCGGGCGCGCCGACACCCTCATCGCCGCACGCACCCGTTGACTGAACCTCTGACAGGAGGGGCCCCTTGAGCCACACCCTTGCCTACGTCCTGGGCATCGTCATCCTCATTGTGGGGATCGGATTGTCCGTGGCCCTGCACGAGCTCGGCCACATGCTGCCCGCCAAA
Source organism: Actinomyces sp. MRS3W (assembly GCF_032465695.1). NCBI lineage: Bacteria > Bacillati > Actinomycetota > Actinomycetes > Actinomycetales > Actinomycetaceae > Actinomyces > Actinomyces sp. MRS3W. Next base: position 12,351 of record NZ_JAWDJJ010000126.1, on the reverse strand, counting down.
CGCTTCGGGGTGAAGGTGCCGGAATACTTCATCGGCTTCGGGCCCAAGCTCTGGTCCACCCGGCGCGGCGAGACCGAGTACGGCGTCAAGGCCATCTGGCTGGGCGGCTACGTGCGGCTGGCGGGCATGCTTCCGCCGGCCCGCCCGGGCCACCCCGACAAGCCCGGCTCCATGGTCGCCGAGGCGCGCGAGGAATCGCTGGCCGAACTCGGCCCCGACGAGCAGGAGCGCGCCTTCTACCGCCTGAGCGTGCCACGCAAGCTGCTGGTCATGGCCGGCGGCATCCTCACCAACCTGGCCCTGGGCATTATCTGCCTCACCGTCGCGCTCGGCGTCATCGGGCAGCCCGCCTACACCGCCACCCTCGCCTCCGTGACCGAGTGCGTCTCCAGCGACATCGACGCCGGCGCCGCCTGCACTGACGCCGACCCCGCCTCTCCGGCCGCCGAGGCCGGCCTGCAAGCGGGCGACACCATCGTCTCCTGGAACGGCAGGCCGACCGCCACCTGGACGCAGGTGCAGGAGGCCATTGCCGCGGCCGGAACCGGGCCGGCCGACGTCGTCGTCGAGCGGGACGGGGAAGAGCTCTCCCTCACCGTTACCGCCGTGGAGGTGCCCCGCACCGTCTATGACTCCGACGGCACGGTGGTCACCGACGAGTCCGGCGAGCCGGTCACCCAGATGCGCCCCTACGTCGGCATTGGCCCGTCCCTGGGCACCGTGCGCACACCGGTCCGGGACATTCCCGCGGTGGTGGGCAGCGCCGTCGGCCAGACCCTGCGGGCGATCGTGACCCTGCCTGCCGGGCTCTACCACGCCGTCGCCGCCGGGCTGGGCCTGGAAGAGCGCGACGCCTCCGGCCTGGTCAGCCTGGTGGGGGTGGGCCGCATCGCCGGCGAGGTCACCAGTGCCGGCACCGGCGGCACCGGCACCATCCCATTTTCCGTGCGGCTGTTCTCCATGCTGAGCCTGCTCGGCTCACTCAACCTGGCCCTGTTCGCCTTCAACCTCATCCCGCTGCTGCCCTTGGACGGCGGACACGTCGCCGGCGCCTGCTGGGAGGGAATCCGACGCGTCTGGGCCCGAGCCCACGGCCGCCCCGACCCCGGCTACGCCGACACCGCGCGCATGCTGCCCGTCGGACAGGTCGTCTTCTTCCTCCTGGTGGCCATGGCCCTCATCCTCATCTGGGCGGACATCGTCGCCCCCATCTGAGGCGGCGTGGGAGGCAAATCGCACCGGAAGTGATGCGGGCACCACCGCGCCCGGCGCCGGCCGGTGCCATACTGGAAGGCGTGACAGAAGCGATCGCTCTTGGTATGCCGGCTGTGCGCGAGGAGCCCCCGGTGCTGGCACCGCGTCAACCCACCCGTAAGATCCGCGTCGGTGACGTCTTCGTGGGGGGCGACGCGCCGATCTCGGTGCAGTCGATGACCACCACCAAGACCCACGACGTGGGCGCCACCCTGCAGCAGATCGCGGAGCTGACCGCGGCGGGCTGCGATATTGTGCGGGTCGCCTGCCCCACGGACAAGGACGCCGCCGCTCTGCCGATTATCGCCAAGCAGTCGCGCATTCCCGTCATCGCCGACATCCACTTCAACCCCAAGTACGTCTTCGCCGCCATTGAGGCCGGCTGCGGTGCCGTGCGCGTCAACCCCGGCAACATTCGCAAGTTCGACGACAAGGTCGCCGAGATCTGCAAGGCCGCCTCCGACCACGGCACCTCCCTGCGCATCGGCGTTAACGCCGGCTCCCTGGACCCGCGCCTGCTCAAGAAGTACGGCAAGGCCACCCCGGAGGCACTCGTGGAATCCGCCGTGTGGGAGGCGGGCCTGTTCGAGGAGTGCGGCTTCCACGACTTCAAGATCTCCGTCAAGCACCACGACGTGGTCACCATGGTTCAGGCCTACCAGTTGCTCAGTGAACGGGGCGACTGGCCCCTCCACCTGGGGGTCACCGAGGCCGGCCCCGCCTTCCAAGGCACCATCAAGTCCTGCGCCGCCTTCGGCATCCTGCTGGCTCAGGGCATCGGCGACACCATCCGCGTATCCCTGTCCGCCCCACCCGTGGAGGAGGTCAAGGTCGGTACCAAACTCCTGGAGTTCATGGGGCTGCGGGAGCGCAAACTCGAGATCGTCTCCTGCCCCTCGTGCGGGCGCGCCCAGGTGGACGTGTGGTCACTCGCCGAGCAGGTCGAGGAGGGGCTCAAGGACGTCACCGCACCGCTGCGCGTGGCCGTCATGGGCTGCGTCGTCAACGGCCCCGGCGAGGCCCGCGAGGCCGACCTCGGCTGCGCGTCGGGTAACGGCAAGGGGCAGATCTTCGTGCGCGGCAAGGTCGTCAAGACCGTCCCCGAGGATCAGGTGGTGGAGACGCTGCTGGAGCATGCCCAGGAGATGGCCGAGCAGATGCGCACCGAACTTGGCGAGGAGGCCCTGGCCGGAACCTCCCCGAGCGTGGTGGCCAGCGCCTGATCCGGCCGCGCCCCATAGCTCTCCGAAACCTGTTCGGCTACACATGAACCTGTTCGGCCGTCGCCCAGCACCGCCCCTGGTATCGCTGGAACCCAGCCAGCTGGAGGGGCTGCTCGATCTGTGCGGGCTCGATCCCGTGGCCGCCGTGCCCCTGGCGCATCAGGTGCTGCGCTGGCCCAGCTGGGCCAGGGGCGACGTCGTCGCCGATGATGCGCGCCGTCCGGCCGCGGCCGCCTGGGCCACCGGGTCACTCATGCCCTTCGGTCTGGCCCCGCGCCCGGATCTCGACCACCCCGGTGCCGGACGTGCGGCCGCCCGCGCCCTGGCCGAGCACGCCTATCGGCGTCTGACCAGCCGTGGTTCGGTCTCCGGACCGGCGGGCGACGTCGCCGCCGTCTGGGAGCACCTGGCCGCATCCGGCATGCGTTCCCGGGAGGAACGCTGGGAACAGCCGCTGCTGGTGGCCCCTCGCGGTGTGGCCGGCTCCCTGTCGGGCTCCTTGTCCCGCGCGGTGCTGGAGCGGCACCCGGCCCTGGAATGGGTGGCTGCGGGGCTGCGCCCGGCCACCCCTGCGGAAGAGTCCCTGGTGCTGCCGGCGAGCGTGCACATGTTCACCGCGGAACTCGGCTACGACCCCACGACGGCGGGATCCACCTACGCCCGACACGTGGGGTGGCTAGTTGCCTCCGGCCGCAGCTACGTGCTCTTCGACGACGGCGCCGGCGGCCGGGCAGGCACCGACGGCCCACGCGCCGTGGCCTTTAAAACGGACGTCGGTGCCCTGTGGTCCTACCCGGGTGGAGCGGTCGCCCAGCTGACCGGTGTGTGGACCCGCCCGGACCTGCGCGGCCGCGGCATCGGCTCGGTGGCACTGGCGGCGGTAGTGGATGCGGTGCGCCGCGACCATGTGGGCCCCAGCGGGACCGTGAGCCTGTACGTCAACTCCTTCAACACCGCCGCCCTGGCGCTCTACCGCGCGCTGGGCTTCACCCGCGCCGGCACGTACGCCACCGTGCTGCTCTAGGCGATCGACTGCCGCAGCACAAGCCGGTGACGCAGGCCGTTGACACGGGCGGTGCGGGCGCCGGCGCGGCTCTGGCACAGCCCCATGTCGGCACCCCCCCCTCACCGAAACCGGCACTAATAACGTGCCGAGACCGGCACTAATGACGCGCCCAAACCGGTCGATGTGGTTGTGGTTGCCGGTGTGCGCCGGGCCTGTGGGGCCGGGATGTGTTTGCCTGTCCTGCGTGGTCGGGTGGTAGCGGACGGGATGTTCTGGGACGAATACGACCCCTTACGCCTGAGCTTTCCGCGCGCTGGTTGAATACGACCTTTGAGTCCGAGTCCCGCGTGTATCAGAGGTTCGGGTCGAAAGGGTCGTATTCGGACGCCGGCCCCTGCGGGCGTCCGGTGTCTTGTGCCGGAGTATCCCCGGGCGGCGTTGCTTGTCGGGGCGCTGTCGGTGGCTCCAGTTGGACCGTCTTCGCGCGGATGGACCGTCCCAGCCGTGGTCTCAGGCAGTCCAACCGCTGGCAGACGGTCCAACCGCTGATAGGCAGTCCAACCGCGCACCGCAGCAGGGGGACACGCGCCAAGGTTGTGTCGGTGACCGGTCACACCCATGCCGGTATCAAGGTGACCGTCCGGGGCGACCCTGGCGGGTGGGTTCTGGCAGCGGCGCCGCGTCCATTTCGACCGGTTTGGGCACGTCATTAGTGCCGGTTTGGGCACGTCATTAGTGCCGGTTTCGGTGAAGAGGGGGTGCGGCATGCTGACACATGCGGGCCGGTACTGGAATAACCCATCACGGCTCGCCTAGCATCAGCATCCGTGCCCGGTTCTTCCCCCACATCCCTTGACGCCCAAGCCCCCAACATCGAGGTTTGGAACGACCTCGTCTCAGCGCGCGACCTGCTGGTGTGCCTGGTGGTCTCGGCCGTGAGCGCCGTCGTCGCCCTCGGCATCGCCATCGCCACCGGAGGCCAGCTTCTGTTCTGGGGCCTGGGCGGCTGTGTCCTCGGCTTCGTGATCAACTGCTTCCTGGTGCGGCCCAAGCGCGAGGTTCGCATTGTTGAAGACATGCAGGACGCTTCAGAGAAGGGGGCCGGCCAGTGACCGCCTCCATGCTGCTGGCCATGCTGGCGGCGGTGCTCGCGGCCGTCGTCCTGTACAGCTTCATCGGCTTCATCCCGGGCACGGACGAGACCAGTGTGCTCGCCCCGGTGACCCTCACCGTCGTGCTGGCCGGCGCCCCGCCGCAGGTGGTGCTGTCCTTCTTCATCGCCGCAATCGTGACCCTCAACCTCATGAACGCGATCCCCACGGCACTGGTCGGATTGCCCGGCGGTGTCATGTCCGCCCCGCTCATGGAGCATGCCGTCCTGCTGCGCTCCCGCGGCCTAGCGGCCACCACCATCCGCAAAATGGCGGTGGGCTCGGCGATCGGCACCGTCGTCTCCATCCCCCTGGCCTTCGTGCTCGCGGGGCTGCTCGCACCGATTGCGGAACCCATTAAGGCACAGGCCCCAGTCATCCTCGCCGCGGGCGCGGTGCTGCTGGCGCTGCTGGGGCACAACCGGGTGCTGTCGCTGCTGGCGATCGTGCCGCTGGCCCTCATGTTCTCCGCCCTGCCCGCCCTCTACCGCTCCACCGGCATCATCGGCGAGGACACGAGCGTCAATATCTCCTTCTTCTTGGGGATCACCGTGGGGCCAATGCTCATCACCCTGCTCGAACTGCTCAACCGGAACCGGCGCGCCCATCTGCCCCATGGCACTCTCACCGAGGCACGTTTCTCCCGCTCCGGATTCACCTCCACCGAGCTGCGCCCCCACCGGCTGGTGACGCGTTCCGAGGGGTGGTGGAGCGCTGCCATGGCGGCCTTGTCCACGCCCCTGTTCGTGCTCAGCCCTGTGGGCCTGACCTTCCTGCTGGGGGAGTCGGCCGCCGCCCGCGCCACCAAGGGACCGGTGCAGCGCGCCGAACGCGCGGTGACGGTGATGAGCTCGCTCACCCACTCCACCTATCTGGCAGGCGTCATCATCCCGCTGGTTGCGCTGGGCATTCCGATCTCCGGGGTGTCGGCCGGCCCGGCGGGGCCACTGTTCGAGGCCGCGCCGGTCTACACACTCGACCACAACCTGCACCACCTGCTCTCCACCCCGCAGTTCATCACCGCGGTGACCCTGGGAGCGCTTATCGCCGTCGCCATCACCTACGTCATCGCGGTGCGCTGGTCCTCACCGATCACGCACTTCGTCATGCGGCGAATCCCCCATGAGGCGGTGCTGTCACTGTTCGTGGTGCTCATCCTCGTGCTCGCCTACATCGACGCCGGCGTGCCGAATATGTTCGGGGTACTGCTGGTCGGCATCGTATGCGGCACCCTCAACCGCCTCGGCGTGTCCTACGGGGTGCAGTTCATGACCCTATACGCCGCCCCCGGAATCATCAGCGCCCTGGCCGCATTGGCCTGAGGCGCCGCGGGCGGGCCGCCTCCCGTCGCTCAGCGCGTCGAGCGGCGGGCCAGGGCGGCCAGGTCCACGCCGAGCAGGCGCGCCCGCTCCGCCGTCGCCCCCGTCACCAGCAGATCCGTGCGCCGCAGCGAAGCGACGTCGTCGGCCCCGACCAGGGTCATGAGCGTACGCAGCTGCTCGGCCCATGCCCCCAACTCCGCCTCCAGGGCGCTCGCGCCACGGGCTACCAGCGTGCGCAGGAAATGCCCCGACACGCCCACCGCCTGGGCCCCCAGGGCGAGAGCGCGCAGGGCATCGAGGGGGGTGCGTACACCGCCGGACGCGAGCAGGGGCAGCTGGACCGGCGCCGGCCCGTCCAGCGCCTCCAGCAGGCACAGCACCGCCGACTGCCCCCAGCCCGTGAGATAGGAATACTCCTGGGCGTCGCGCCGCGAGTTCTCAATGGTGATGAAATCCGTGCCGCCCGCCCCGGCGACGTCCGCCGCGGCCACCCCGACGGCGGCGAGGGCGGCAATGGTGCGCCGCGACAGCCCGAAGCCGACCTCCTTGACGATGACGGGCACCTGTACGGCGGCGGTGATCGCAGCGATGCGCTCGGCCCAGTCGGTGAAGTCGCGGTCGCCCTCGGGCATGACCAGCTCCTGGGCCACGTTGAGATGAATCTGCAGGGCGTTCGCCTCCACCATGTCCACGGCCCGCTGGGCCGCTTCGGGGGACACGGTGGGCCCCACATTGGCCAGGACGAAGGCATCGGGGGCCTCACGGCGGATGATGCTGAAGGAGTCGGCGCGCGCCGACTCGCGCAGAGCGATGTGCTGGGAGCCGCAGGCGATCGCCATGCCGGCGCCGGCGGCAGCCCGGGCCAGGTCCGCGTTGAGCCGTCCCGTGGCCTCGGTGCCGCCGGTCATGGCATTGATATAGATCGGCAGCTGCCAGCGGACGCCGCACACCATGGTGCTCGTGTCCACTTGGCGCACGCTGGTGCCGGGCAGGGCATGATGCATGAAGGCCACGTCGTCGAAGCCGTTGGGGCGCTCCGCCGGTTGCAGACCGACGGCCAGCGCCACGTGCTCATCCTTGCGGGAGGCCTGCTCGGCCACCGGGTCGAATGCGCGGTCCGGGACGGGGGTACTCACAAGGTCTCCTCATGGTGATGGACGGACAGGTCGAGCGGCTGGATGCCGGCCGCCTCCCAGGCGGCCCTCAGGGCGGGGATGTCGGTTCCCGCCGGGCACAGCGCAATGCCACAGTCACCCCCGCCGGCGCCCGAGCTCTTCGCGCTGGCCCCAAACTCATGGGCGATGCGCACCAGGCGACGCAGCCGTGGGGTCTCAATAGCGACACCGCTGGCGCGGCCGAGCCCGCACAGCAGACGGCGGTTCTCCGCCACACGGCGCCAGACGGCGTCCAGGTCGCCCGTCCGCAGTGCCCACACCAGGGCGTTGACGCAGGCCTGGCTGCGCAGCAGGAACCGCGCATAATCGGCGCTCCCGGCATGGCGCGCACGCATGGCCGAGACCAGGCCGGACGTGGAGGCCGGGGTGCCGGTCCACCCCACCTGCAGACTCAGCCCTGGCGGTGGCGCGAGCCTGCGGACATCCAGGCCCGGCCACGGCATCCGCACCAGCTCGGCCAGAGGCGTACTGCGGCGTCGGCGACGCAGCCAGCTGCGGTCGGGGGAGCGGTAGGCCACCCAGCCCGCCAGCGCGCTCGCGGCCAGGTCGCCCCCGGAACCGACCGGGTCGACGGCGTCGCTGGCCAGCAACGCCATCCGGAATACCGTCAGGTCATCAACGGGGAGCCGGTACCACTGCGCCACCGCCCGCACGGTGGCCACGGTGACCGCGGCGGAGGAGCCCAGGCCGAGTTTACGGCCGGAGCCGTCGTCGAGCCGGCTGGCCACCTCCAGGTCGAAGTAGCACAATGGCCGACCGGCCTGCGCCGCTATACGCTCAACCACCCGGATCGCCGAGAGCACGTAGTCCACCCCGCCGCCGTCGGCCTCGGCGACGTCATCCCCGGGACGTCGGCGCCAGGCGCGGGCCCCCGTCGCATACAGCGTTGACGTGATGCGACCCTCGCGGCGGTCGGGGTGCGCCCGGCTGAGCGTGACCGTGATGAACCGGTCAACCGCCACCAGCACCGCCCGGTGCCCCGGCTCAACCACCGCATACTCCCCGGCCAGATAGAGCTTGCCGGGCGCACTGACGCGGATCATGAGGCATCCTCACGCGCGCCGGCTTCCCCCGCATCGATCTGGACGCCGGCGCCCGGGCGCCGCACGGACACGGTGGCGCCCGGCAGGCGCTCGCGCAGGCGGGCGGCAACTTCCTCGGCTTGGGAGCCGGAGGTGAGAACCTTGACGTTGGGGCCGGCGTCGATCGTCGCCCACGCCGGCAGGCCTTCCTCGCGCAGGGCGCGCACCGCGTGCAGCGCCGCCACGGTGTCCGGCAGCCAGTAGATGATGCCGGGCCTGGCCGCGATCATGGCCGCGTGCATGCCCAGGGCATTGCCTTCGGCGACCTCCCCCAGGCGTGGCAGGTCGCCGGCGCGGGCCGCCGCCAGCGCACTATCCAGATCCTCGCGGCTGTGACTCACCCAGGCGGGGTACAGGGGGGAGGTGTCCAGCGTGCGGCGCATGGCCTCGGTGCTGGACACGGATTTACGCGCGTTGCTGAGCATGATGACGACCATTGCTACGTCCACGGCGCAGGCGACGGGCTCGGCGTAGGAAGAGGCGTCGTCGTCGCCGGCGTGCCACTGGACCAGCCCGCCGAAGATGGAGCGGGTGGCAGAGCCGGAACCGCGCCGCGCCAACCGGGACAGTGAGCGCTCGTCCAGGTCCATGCCGGCGGCGCGGGAGGCCGCCGCGGCCAAGGCCGCGAATCCGGCGGCCGAGCTGGCCAGGCCGGCTGCCAGCGGCACGGTCGAGGTGGAGGCGACGGTGGCTCGCCGGGTCACCCCCGCGCGCTCGCGGACCAGGTCGAGGAAACGCACGACGCGCTCGCGAGCGGTTCCGGTGGGCACGGTCCCATTAATGGTCACCGCATCCGCGTCCCCCTGGCCTCCGTCGAAGGCAACCGTCGTTGTGGTCCAGGTGTGGTCCAGGGTGAGAGACAGACTCGAGGTGGTGGGCAGGTTGAGGACCGCGTCGGCCTTCCCCCAGTACTTGATGAGGGCGATATTGCTGTTCGCCCGGGCGGTGACGGCGCGCATCATGAGGCGTTCCGGGCAGTCTGGCTGGTGCGCATCCGATAAATCCACGTCCGCCGGGCCCCGACGTCGTCCAGGGCCTGACGGACCCGGGCGGCGGGCTCGGCACCGGCGGCCAAGGCGATGACACAGCCGCCCAAGCCCCCGCCCGTGAGCTTGGCGCCCAGCGCCCCGGCGCCGCGGGCGGCGTCGGTGAGACGGTCAAGCACCGGCAGGCTCAGCCCGAGCTCGCCCAGGGTCGTGTGCGCCTCGTTCATGGCAGCGCCCAGCAGTGGGGCGTCGCCCGTATCCAGGGCATGGGTGGCCGTCGTGGTGAGGTCGCCGAGGTGCTGGAGCTTGGGGCCGAGGACGGCGGGGGAGGCCTCGTAGCGCAGGCGCAGGCCGCGCACCGCCTCCCGGGTGGAACCATGCACGCCGGAGTCGGCGATGACGATGTGGCCGCCGGCGATGCGTTGGGCCAGCGGGCGCATCTCCCCGCTCTGGAAGCGGATGGGTGCCGGGGCGCTGGTGGCGGCCGCGTCGAGCCCCGAGGGGCGGTCGTGGGCAACCTGTTCGGCCATATGGGTGAGCGCGAGCAGCTCCTCCATGGTGGCGCTGCGCCCGCAGGAGTCCAGGACGGCGCGGATGATCGCGCCTGCGGCGGCCGCCGAGGAGCCCAGGCCGCGTTCGTGCGGGAAATCGCTGCGGGTCTCAATGCGGAAGGACTGGCCCAGCAGCCCGGAGAACTCGCGGGCCGCCTCCAGGGCGCGCGCAATGCAGGCGAAGCGCGGACCGCCCTCACGCAAGGGGCCGTCATACCCCAGGCTGTGCAGCCAGGACGGGCCGGCGGTGGGCGTGACCGTCGCCGTCATTTCAAGGTCGTGCAGGGGCAGCGCCACGGCGGGGTGCCCGTAGACCACGGAGTGCTCGCCCAAGAGAATCGCTTTGGCCCAGGTGCGGCCGTGCCCCGGCCGAGTGGCCCGGGGCGCCGCTGGACTCATGCGCGCACCGCGCACGACGCGTCCGCCTCGGCGATGGTGAGCGGGCGTTCCAGGGACGCAAGAGGGCGGGGATGAACGACGGCGCGCATGGCCACATTATGCGGTCATGCACGAGACCGCACCAAAGGAGTCGGCGGAGTGCGTGCCGGAGGCGTCCGGTGCCGTCGCGGCGATTCGGGTGTGCTGGTATGACGCGGATTTGCCTTGGTTCCCGACAGCAACTGCAGGGCGTGGCTGGCAAAAGTCTCGACCAATGGTCGTTTTCTCCGCGGCAGCTGCCGCCCTCGGCCGCCTGGAGCGCACACTGTGACCGCCCGGCGCGCACACCCCCGCTGGTGGCAGCACGTAAGATCACTCCCGTGCTTCAGACCATGTCCCATGCCTTCATCCGAACCCTGCGCGAGGACCCCGCCGACGCGGAGGTTGCCAGCCACAAGCTGCTGGTGCGCGCCGGCTACATCCGCCGCACCGCCCCGGGCGTTTACACCTGGCTGCCGCTGGGATTGCGCACCCTGCGCAAGATTGAGGCGATTGTCCGCGAGGAAATGGACACCATCTCCCAGGAGGTGCTCTTCCCCGCTCTGCTGCCGGCCGAGCCCTACAAGGCCACCGGCCGCTGGGACGACTACGGCCCCACCCTGTTCAAGCTCGCCGACCGCAAGAACGCGGACTACCTGCTGGCACCCACCCACGAGGAGATGTTCACGCTCCTGGTCAAGGACCTGTACTCCTCCTACAAGGACCTGCCGGTGTCCATCTACCAGATCCAGACCAAGTACCGCGACGAGGCCCGCCCGCGCGCCGGCGTCATCCGCGGCCGCGAGTTCGTCATGAAGGACTCCTACTCCTTCGACATCGACGACGCTGGCCTGGAGGCCTCCTACCAGGCGCACCGCGCCGTCTACCAGCGCATCTTCAAGCGGCTGGGTCTGGACTACGTCATCGTCAACGCCATGAGCGGCGCCATGGGCGGCTCCCACTCCGAGGAGTTCCTCCACCCCTCCCCAATCGGTGAGGACACCTTCGTGCGTACCGACGCCGGCTACGCCGCCAACGCTGAGGCCGTCACCACGCCCGTACCCGAGCCGGTCGACGCCTCCGGGGTCGGCCCCGCCCGGGAGGTGGACACCCCCGACGCCCCCACCATCGAGTCCCTCGTGGACTACGTCAACGCCGCCCACCCGCGCACCGACGGGCGCGCGTGGACCGCCGCCGACACTCTCAAGAACGTCGTCGTGGCCCTCACCCACCCCGGTGGGGAGCGCGAGCTGCTGGTCGTCGGCATCCCCGGCGACCGCGATGTGGACATGCGCCGCCTGGAGGCCGCCGTTGCCCCCGCCCAGGTGGAGATGGCCACCGACTCCGACTTCGCCGCCCACCCCGAGCTCGTGCGCGGCTACATCGGTCCGGCCGTTATCGGTCCCAACTCGCCGGCCCGGAAGGTTGAGCACGATGCGGACGGAGGCGAGGTGCTCACCGGCTCGGTGCGCTACCTGCTCGACCCGCGCGTGGTGCCCGGCACCGCCTGGGTCACCGGCGCCAACGCCACCCAGCGGCACGTGCTCGACCTCGTCGCCGGCCGCGACTTCACCGCCGACGGCACCATCGAGGCCGCCGAAATCCGCGAGGGCGACCCCGCTCCCGACGGCTCCGGCCCCCTGCACCTGGCTCGCGGCATCGAGCTCGGGCACATCTTCGCTCTGGGCCGCAAGTACGCGCGCGCCCTGGGTTTGAGCGTGCTGGATGAGAACGGCAAGTCCCGCGTTGTCACCATGGGCTCCTACGGCATCGGTGTCACCCGCGCCCTGGCCGCCCTGGCCGAGTCCAACCACGACGAGCAGGGGCTCGCCTGGCCCATCCAGGTGGCCCCCTACCAGGTGCAGGTGCTGGCCACCGGCAAGGACGACGCCGTTTTCGAGGCGGCCGCCGACATTGCCGCTGCGCTCGACGCCGCCGAGGCGGAAGTCCTCTACGACGACCGCCGCAAGGTGAGCGCCGGCGTCAAGTTCAAAGACGCCGAACTGCTGGGCATGCCCTACATCGTGGTGGTCGGCCGCGACCTGGGACGGGACGGCACTGTGGAGATCCGCGACCGCCGCAGCGGCGAGCGCACCTCCGTGCCGGTGGACGAGGCGGCCGCGCGCGTGCGCGAGCTGATTGACGCGGCCCTGGGTGGCGGTGATGGTTCGCGCGCCTAGCGGC
>NZ_JAWDJJ010000125.1:0-1264 GCF_032465695.1 Actinomyces sp. MRS3W | reverse complement strand
GCCCGGAACCCCCGCTCGGCGAAGCCGGCCCCGCCCGCCTGGGCGTCGTGAACGAACACGGTGGGCGTCATGGTCTGCGGGTGGATCGCCGTCGACAACCCGCCGATGTCCCAGCGGTCGCAGGTCGCCAGCAGCGGCAACATGCCGATCATGGCGTGCTCGGCGGCGTGCAGGGCACCTGGCAGGTCTCCCGACTCCAGGCCCGCCGCCGCGGTGGCCTGCACCGGAACCGTCCACCACACCGCCGCCGTCGGCAACACATGCTCGGGCAGGGACAGCTCGTGCTGGGAGACCACCTCCATGCCCGGTAGCGCCAGCTTGTTGTAGCCGATCACCTGGCTGGTGACCTCCACCGAGCCGAAGCACCAGCTCACGCCGTCGTTCCAAGCCTGACGCTCGCGCTCGGCGATGATGCGCACCGAGCTCTGCTCGCGCGCCCGCGTGCGGTAGCCGACCGCCGCCTTGCGGGTGACGACGGCGGCCTCGTCGGTGAGCTCGTCGACGACGTACACGCGCCCCTGGTGGACGTAGACGGCGCCGGGGTGGACGGTGGCGTCCGCCGAGGCCCCGGGAACGGTACCGATGACGGTGCCCGTCGCCGTCTCCACCACCGGCACGTCCGGTGGCCCGTCCCCGCGCAGCGAGGTCAGGTCCTGCGCCCGGCCGGGCAGATTGGTGTTCCAGAACCACCCCGCTGGGCGGCGCCGCAGCGCCCCGCGCTCGGCCAACTCCGCCAGCAGCGAGTCGTCCTCCAATCCGAACAAGGGCAGGTCCTCCTCCCGCAGCGGCGACTCCGAGGCGGCCGCGCACAGGTGCGGCGCCAGCACGTAGGGGTTGGACGGGTCGAAGACGGTGGCCTCCGGGGCGGCGAAGACGTCCTGCGGATGGTGCACCAGGTAGGCGTCCAGCGGGTTGTCGGAGGCGATGAGGACGGCCACGCCGTTGCTGCCGGCCCGCCCGGCGCGGCCCGCCTGCTGCGCAAGGCTTACGCGCGTGCCCGGCCAGCCGGCAATGATGACGGCGTCCAGACCGGTGACGTCGATGCCCAGTTCGAGGGCGTTGGTGGTGGCCAGGGCCCGGATCCGCCCGCGGCGCAGGTCGGCCTCCAGAGTGCGGCGCTCCTCGGGCAGGTAGCCGCCCCGGTAGGCGGCGACCGTGCCCGCCAGCTCGGGCTGCGACAGGCTCAGTGTGTGGCGGGCGTGCTCGGCGACGATCTCCGCGCTGCGCCGCGAGCGCACGAAGACCAGGGCGCGGGCGCCGACAC
>NZ_JAWDJJ010000124.1:0-4245 GCF_032465695.1 Actinomyces sp. MRS3W | reverse complement strand
GTGTGGAAGGGGCCGGTGCCGGTGGTCGAGTCGGGGTGCACATCCTCCCCCCGGGCGACGGCGGCCCGCTCGGCGAGCACGTCGGCGAGCGAGGCGACGAAGGCCGGGTGGGTGCCGGCCGTGGCGGCGCGCACGTAGGCCAGGCCGAGTCGGGAGGCGGTCTCGCGGGCCTCGGTGTCCAGGTCGAAGACGACCTCCATGTGGTCGGCGACAAAGCCGAAGGGGGCGACGACGACGCCCGTCGGCACGTCCACGGCCCGCCCGTCGGTCAGGTGCCCGGCGGCGATGGCCTCCAGGTGGTCGTTGACGTCGGGTTCGAGCCAGCGCGCCTGGGGCGGGCCGGAACGGGAGCAGTAGACCAGGTCCGCCTGCGGGCGGCGGCCCAGGCGGGCGGCGACGGCGTCCAGCAGCACGTCCGCCAGGCGCTCATGCTGGGCCACGTAGGAGATCTCGGTGGACAGGTCGGCCGCCATGCCGGGCTCGCTCCCGTCCAAGTCGGCGCGCTCCTCCGCTGTGGGCGCGGACAGGCGCTCCATGGAGGCGGGGATGGAGTGGGTGACCAGGACCAGGCGGATGCCGTCCGCGCTCACGCCCTCGGCCACCAGCTGGTGGAAGGCAGCAACGATGGCGTCGGTGTTGGCGGCGAGCATGCCGGGGGTGTTGTAGAAGGGGCGGGTCTTGTCGACGACGAGCCTGACCGGCGCGCCCCCGGCCCCACCAACGCGGGCGGCGGCGTCGGCCTCCCGGCCACCTCCGGTGGCCCCGTCGTCGCCGGCAGCCAGCAGCTCCAGGGCGCCGGCGACGTCCTCCCGGTATTGGCGGCAGCCGGAGTAGGAGGCGTAGGCGGCCGTGGTGATGGCCAGAATGCGGCGGGCACCACCGTCGGCGAGGTCGCGCAGCGCCTCGGAGACGAAGGGGTGCCAGTTGCGGTTGCCGATGACCACCGGCAGTGGCGAGCCGCGGGCGGCCAGCTCGGTGCGCAGCGCCGCCAGCAGTTCGGCGTTGCGGGCGTTGATCGGGGAGACGCCGTCCCAGCGGCCGTAGTGGCCGGAGACCTCGCGCAGCCGGTCGTCGGGCACGCCCCGTCCGGCGGTGGCGTTGCGCATGAAGGGCAGCACGTCGTCGGGGCCCTCGGGGCCGCCGTAGGACAGCAGCAGGACGGCGTCGTAAGGGGCCAGCGGCTCGGCCACATGCGGGGTCATCGGGGCTCTCCTGGGGCTCCGGCGGACAGGACGGGGGTGGGGCTCGCGGCGTCCAGGCCGACGGCGTCGCGCAGGTCGGCGTTGATCTGGACCCCCAGGATGAGGTCCAGGGCGTCGAGGTAGTCCTGGCCGCGGCCGGTCTCGGCGGCGGTTCGCGCGGCGACGGTGGGGTGATGGAGCATGCGGGCGGCGAGGTGGTGCAGGGCGCGGGCGGCGTCACCGGCGTCGACTCGGCCGTCGACGGCGTGCAGGCGGGCAACTTCCTCCTCGACCAGTTCCGCGACGCGTCCGCGCAGGCTGCACACGACGGGGTCCATGCGGCGCCCGCACAGCATCCGTTCGAACAGGGCGACCTCCTCGGCCACGATGGCGCGGGCAGCCTCGACCTGGCGGACATCCACCGCGGGCACGGCGCGCTGCACGCTGGGCAGGTCGATGAGCCGGACGCCGGGCAGGGAGCCGACCGACACCTCCACGTCGCGGGTGAGCGCCAGGTCGAGGACGACCAGCGGCCGGCGGGCGGGCTCGCCGTCGACTGCTGGGCGCCGCCCGGCCACAGCGGGGGCGACGAGCTCGCGGGTGAGCACCGGAGCGCCCAGGCCCCGGCAGGTGATGACCAGGTCGGCGCGCGCCAGGGCGCCCGGTAGGCCGGCGTCGTCAATGGCCCTCAGCCCGCGGCCAACGGCGAAGGCGGTGGCCCGGTCGGAACGGGAGTAGACGGCAATGTCCGTGAGGCCGCGGCGGCGTAGGGCGGTGACGGTGGCGCCCGCGTAGGCGCCGGTGCCGACGATGAGCACGCTCAGTTCCCGGCCCGGCGGGAGGTGGTGGGAGGCCATGTCGATGCCGACGGCGACGACGGAGCGGCCGTTGCCGGCCAGGCCGGTTTCGCGGGCGACGCGGCGGGAGGCGGTGGAGGCGTGCTCGACGGCGCGGGCAAGATCCGTTGACAGGGTGCCCTCCTCTCCGGCGACCCGCATGGCGCGGCGCAGCTGCCCGGCGATTTCGCGCTCACCGATGACCATGGATTCCAAACCGGCGGCGGTGGCGAACAGTTCACTGACGGCACCGGTGCCGCTCCAGGCGGTCAGCTCGACGCGATCCGCCTCGGCGTCGTCGGGGTGGGGGACTGTCCCCGCATCGGTCCGGCTCGGGGCCGCCCCGGTCGCAGGGTGCCCGCTCGCTCGCCGGGTGAGGAATTCGGCGACGTTACGGCGCAGGGTGCCCGCCGGGAGGGTGTGTGGAGCGTCGAGCAGTAGGGCCAGGCGGTTGCAGGTGCCCAGGACGACGGCGCCGCGCAGCGACGGAAGTGCGGCCAGGAGATCGGGGCCGAGGTGCGCGGCGGTGACACCCAGGCGGGCGACCGCGTCGAGGCCCTGGGTGCGGTGGTCGGCGGACAGGATGTGGATGGTCACGGCGAGTGGTAGTCAAGCATTGGATGCCGGTCGGGGCACAATTATCACCGGCACCGCACTCAGCTATTCCGACGCACCGTCAGATCGGTTTTCCGACACCGTGTCATCTTGTTGATGATCCGCTTGATTGCAGGCGAAAGCACCAACAATGCGAACAGTTCGAGGCGACGGGTCACATTGTTCGGGCGGCGTTCTCCGGCGACGTCACGTCATGTCATTTCTACCGAATCGGCGAGGACGAGGATTATTACGTGAGTATTTCCGCGCAGAATTCTGGCGGGGCGGACCGCATCGGCGGGACCGTCGGCTCCGCACGGGCGTGCGCCCCGCA
Source organism: Actinomyces sp. MRS3W (assembly GCF_032465695.1). NCBI lineage: Bacteria > Bacillati > Actinomycetota > Actinomycetes > Actinomycetales > Actinomycetaceae > Actinomyces > Actinomyces sp. MRS3W. The sequence continues at coordinate 1,300 of NZ_JAWDJJ010000124.1, read as the reverse complement.
AGCACCTCGGCCGGCCCTGTTGGAGGCCCTGGCCGGACGCCGTCCGGCGCGCACACCCGTGTGGTTCATGCGTCAGGCCGGCCGCTCGTTGCCGGAGTATCGCGCCCTGCGCGAGCGGGCGGGCGCACCCATGCTGGATGTGTGCCTGTGGCCGGAGGCGGCCGCGGAAGTGACCCTGCAGCCGGTGCGGCGCCACGGGGTGGATGCGGCCGTCTTCTTCTCCGACATCATGGTGCCGCTGCGGCTGGCGGGCGTGGACGTGCGCATTGAGCCGGGGGTGGGCCCGGTCCTGGGCGCCCCCGTGCGCGACGCCGCCGAGGTGCGTCGCCTGACCGCGCACCGCTATGGCGATGCCGCGCGCGTCGGAACCGCCTCGGACGGCGGCGTGCTCGACGGCGGCGCCGGGGTTGGGGCCATTGAGGCGGCCGTGCGGGCAGTTGTGGCGGAACTGGGCGGTCCGGGGCGTCCGGGCGAGGGCGCCGGGACGGACGGAGCGAATCCCGGCAGCGCGGACACGGCCGCGGCGCGGGCGGGCCTGTCGGCCCGGGCGCGGGCGGGTCTGGACGAGTCGCGCGGCACGGCCGACTGGACGCCGCTGCTCGGCTTCGGCGGGGCACCGTTCACGTTGGTCGCCTATCTCGCCGAGGGGCGCCCCTCCCGCGACCACCTGGCCGCCCGCACGCTCATGCACGCCGACCCCGACTCCTGGGAGGCGCTCATGACCTGGGCGGCGCAGCTGACGGGCCGGTTCATGGCCACGCAGGTGCGCGCGGGCGCGGCTGCCGTGCAGCTCTTCGACTCCTGGGCCGGGTCGCTGCCCGCCGCCGTGTACCGGGAGAAGGTCGCCCCCTACTCGGCGTTGGCCCTGGATATTGCCCGCGACGCCGTCTCGGCCACCACCGGCGCCCCGGCGCCCGCCATCCACTTCACCACCCGCGCAGACCATCTCCTGGGGGAGCTGTGGCGCACCGGGGCGGACGCCGTCGGCGTGGACGAGTGCACCGACCTGGCGGCGGCGGCCACGGCCCTGGCCCGGCCCGATGCTGCCGGCGGGGAGGCGGGGGCGCGCCCGGTGCAGGGCAATCTCGACCCGGCGCTGCTGGGTGCACCGTGGGAGGTACTCGCCCGCGGTGTTGACGCTTGCCTGGAGGCGGGCCGGGCGGCGCCCGCCCACGTGTTCAACCTCGGTCATGGGGTGCCGCCGTCGACCGACCCCGACGTGCTCACCCGCGTGGTGGCGCGCGTGCACGGGTCATCGGATTGGGAACGCACGGCGCTGGCCGGATGGGAGGATGCAGCA
>NZ_JAWDJJ010000123.1:0-1660 GCF_032465695.1 Actinomyces sp. MRS3W | reverse complement strand
GGGCTGCCCGTCGTCAGCGTCGACTACCGGCTCGCCGTCGACGGCGTCACCCACCCGGTGCCGCACGACGACTGCTGGGCCGCCTACCAGTGGGTGCGCGCCGGCGGGCACGGACTGCCCACCGACCCGGCCAGGGTGGCGGTCGGCGGTGGCAGCGCCGGAGCCTGCCTGGCGGCCTCCGTCGGCCTGCACGGCCGCGACGCCGGACAGGCCCCCGCCGGCGTCTTCCTCGCCTATCCGCTGGTCCACTACCCGCTGCCGGGGCCCTCCGTCGAGCTCGCCGCCGTCCTGTCCACCCTGCCGCCGGTGCTGCTCGGCCCCGAGGGTGAGAACGACGCCCTGATGGCCCAGCTGCTGGGGCCGGAACTGACCGGCGTCGAGCACTTCGACTACGCCATGCCCGGGAACGCCGAGTCCCTGACCGGCTACCCGCGCACCTACATCGAGAACTGCGAGGCCGACGAACTGCGCGCCTCCGGGGAGCGCTTCGCCGAGCAGCTCGCCCAGGCGGGCGTCGATGTCGAGCAGCACACCGTCCCGGGGGAGACCCACGGGCACCTGTCCGTGCCCGGCCTGCCCACCGCCAAGGCCACCTGCGCCCACTTCGCCGCCTTCATCGGCGACGTGCTGCGCTGAGCCCCACCCGACCTGCCCCGACCACCCGCACGCTGTACATAACCGCCGTCGCATCACCGGAGTAACCAAATGACCACCACCGACATCCCGTCTGCCGTCCCCGCCTGGGGGCGTGGCATCGAGAACCAGCGCCGCGCCAACCTCGGCGACGGCACCTACCGCAACCCCGTCATGGGTGGGGACTACCCCGACCCCACCGTCCTGCGGGTGGGGGACCGGTACTACCTGACCTACTCCTCCTTCGAGTCCAGCCCCGGCATCGTGCTGTGGCGCTCGGAGAACCTGGTGGACTGGGAACCGGTCGGCCCCGCCTGCCCGGAGCCCTGGGGCAGCGTCTTCGCCATCGACCTGGTTGAACACGCCGGCCGCTACTACATGTACATCCCCTTCATGCCCACCTCCTGGTCGCGCGTGGACGCCCCCACCATCGCGGTGATGTGGACCGACGACATCGAGGGGACCTGGCATGGGCCCATCGACCTGGGCCTGCGCGGCTACATCGACCCCGGGCACGCCGTGGGGGAGGACGGCGAACGCTACCTGTTTTTGAACGGCATCGACCGGGTCCGGCTCACCTCCGACGGCCTGGGAACCGTCGGCGAGGTGGAGCACGTCTACGACGGCTGGCACTACCCGGATGACTGGGTGGTGGAGGCCTACTCCCTGGAGGGCCCCAAGCACGTTCAGCGGGACGGCTGGCACTACCTGGTCTCCGCCGTCGGCGGCACCGCCGGTCCGGCCACCGGGCACATGGTCATCGTGGCCCGCTCCCGCAGCATTGACGGCCCCTGGGAGAACATGCCCACCAACCCGCTGGTGCGCTGCACCGACGCCGCCCAGCCCTGGTGGTCCCGGGGCCACGGCACCCTGCTGGAGGGGCCCGGCGGGCAGTGGTACGTCATCTACCACGCCTACGAGCGGGGCGCGCAGGGGCTGGGTCGGCAGATCCTGCTGGAACCGGTCGACTGGACCGACGACGGCTGGCCCGTCGCCCGCGGCGGCGACCTCACCGCGCCCCTGCCCC
>NZ_JAWDJJ010000122.1:0-11116 GCF_032465695.1 Actinomyces sp. MRS3W | reverse complement strand
GACGCGCACAGCACCACCGGCTCCGGGCCGTCCGGGCGCAGGCGCCGCACCAGCCGCAGCAGGCGGCGGATGACCAGGGCCACGTGCGCACCGAGAATCCCCCGGTAGGCGTGACACTCGTCGACGACGAGGTAGCGCAGCCCGCGCAGGAACCGCGTCCAGCGTTCATGCCCCGGCAGCAGGGAGAAGTGCAGGAAATCGGGGTTGGTCAGCACGACGTCGGCGTGGGCGCGCACCCAGTCGCGCTCGGGTAGGGGAGTGTCGCCGTCGCAGGTGCCGGTGCGGACGGTGCGCAGCGAGCCGGCGGGGATGCCGGCGTCGTGCTGCACGGACTCGAGCTCGGTGACCAGGCGGCTGAGCGCAGCGGCCTGGTCGGCGGCGAGCGCCTTGGTGGGGGACAGGTACAGGGCGGTGGGGCGGCGGCCGTAGGCGGAGATGCGCGAGTCGGCGCCGGGGCGCTGCGCGGTGAGCACGTCGGACAGGACCGGCAGCCAGGCGGCCAGCGACTTGCCCGAGCCGGTGCCGGTGGCGATGACCGTGTGCCCGCCGGCGTGGACGGCGTCGGCGGCGATGACCTGATGCGTCCAGGGGCGGCCTACGCCCAGGCGGGTGTAGGCGGTCACGAGGTCGGCATCGGCCCAGGTGGGCCAGTCGCCGTGACGGGCGGGGCGCGCCGGCGTGCGCTGGAGGTGGACCAGCCGCTCATCGCGCGCACCGATGCTCTCCAGCAGCTCGGTGAGGTCACGGGCGGGCGCGTGCGGCGGGGTGGTCACGGGGACCAGTGTGCCGCAGGGGTGCGACAGGAACTCGACGGCTGTTGCTATTGGGGGCAGACTCGGAGCATGGCGAATCCCTGGCGCTCCGATCGTGCACGAATCCTGCGGTACTGGTGGATGCTGGAGCTGTTCGACCCGCAGCCGGTCCCCAAACTGACCGGGCGATCGCAGCGCCCTCAGCGACGCCAGGTTGTTGAGTGGCACCCCGGTGACCCGCTGCCCTGGCAAACTCTGCCTGTGCCCGCGCCGCGCGGTCACAAACGCTCGGTGTGGCGGCACACCGTATACCTGGGCGTCTACGACTTGGAAGACGTCTACCGATTCCTGCACCGCGTCTTCGCCGATGACCGTGACGCCTACGATCAGCGCCGCGCGGGCGTCAGCGCCTGCGCAGCGGTGCAGGTTGACGAGCACGGCAGGTTGGTGGAGAGCTCCGCGGCCCTCTCCTCGGCGCTGTGGGCGGTTGCGCAGATCAGCAGCACGGGTGCAGCGCCGGATCTGCACTGGGCGAGTGGATTCAACAGCGCCAACACCGCATTCGGCGAGCAGGTGGACATGGCCGAGGGTCTTCGCCGTGATGCGGTCGGCGCGGATGCGCCACTTCCACAGGACTCCGGCTCGCTGCAAAGGCTTCTGGGGATCGCCTACGGCGCCGCAGGGATAGGCGGGAATGACCCACTCTGCAGCAGCCGGGTCGTCATTTCATCGACTCTCGTCACTGAAGGACGCGGTGACGCAGGTGATGTGGACACCGATTTCCTCAATAGCTTCTTCCTCACGGAATTGGCGACGGTGCAGAGGGATCTGGAACGCGGCTACTGCCCGAAGGCGCTGGCCGACTACCTGACCCCCGACCGCTCGGTCCCGGTGTCGGGGCGAACCGACGTCATACGGTGGAACGGGGCGGTTGACTCGGTGGTGGGCGCCGACCGCCTGCCGCTGGGGCGTTGGCCCTCGGAGCCCGCGCATCCACTGACGCTGCGACAGCAGTTCGCGGTCAACCGGGCACTGGACTCCCTGGCGGTCGAGGGCGGCATCATGGGTGTCAATGGTCCTCCTGGAACCGGGAAGACGACGATGCTGCGCGACATTTTGGCGGGAAACGTGGTTGAGCGCGCCCGTCGTCTGGCCGATCTCGACCAACCCGAGCAGGCTTTCACCGCAACCGTTCATCGCTGGAACTCCCAGGACGGATATGCGCGCAGAGTCCGTCAGCTGCGGCCGGAGCTGACGGGGCTGGAGATGGTTGTCGTGTCCGCCAACAATGCCGCGGTTGAGAACATCAGCGTCGAGATTCCCGCGCGCGAGGCGATTGCTTCCAGATGGCGGGATGAGGCCGATTACTTCGCCGATATCGCTACGGCGGTGATGGCCGACGACGCTCGTGCGGCGGATGCCGAGCGGCAGGAGGCCTGGGGGCTGGTGGCTGCGCGGCTGGGGAGCAAGCGCAACCGGGGTGCGTTTCGCAGCGCATTTTGGTTCGACCAGCAGAACCGGAAGACGCGGATGCCTTTGCCGGGAGGCACGCGTATGCAGACTCGTTTGAAGCAGTGGCGGGACGGCGAGGTGCCGCATGTGAGCTGGCATGAAGCGCGGGCGCGCTTCCGCCGGGCGGAACGGCGCGTTGAGGAGTTGATCAGCCGGCGACGCGCCGCGCAGGAGCGATGGGAACGTCTGAGGCCCGCGCTGAAGAAGGAGGCCGAGCTGGCCGGGCAGGCGCGTCAGCTGGCGGACGAGGCGGCTGCAGCCAACCTTCAGACGCACGACTATGAGGCCGTGGTGCAACGGGCACTGGCGGAGCGCTCCGAGGCGGAGCAGGCACGTCAGCGGCAGCTTGAGTCCCGCCCCGGGGTGCTTGAAACCATTTTCACGTTTGGGCGTGCGATCAGACAGTGGCGCTCGCGCATGGAGCCCCTGGATGATCGGCTACAAGAGGCGGAGCAGAATTGGCGTGAGGTGAGCGAGCAGGCGCGGCGACTGGCGGATTGGGCGCGTGGTCTGTCGAGCCGGCAGGCGGTGGCCGAGGAATCGTGGAAGCAAGCGGCCCGGGACGTGGCCGAGCTGCGTCGTCGTGTGGCGGCCGATGAAGCGGACTACGGGCGTGCCTACCCGTACCGGACGCGGGACCGGGTGGAACGTGAAATGCGCGCGCCATGGCTCGATGAGAGCCTGGACGCGGCCCGCGCCGAACTGTTCCTGGCGGCACTGCGCCTGCATGAGGACTTCCTGGCGAACGCGGCCGGAGACATGCTGGAGGGATTGCGGGCGGCGATCGACGTCGTCGGCGGAGATAGCCCGAGGGATCTAGAGCCGGAGAAGATACAAGCCGCGTGGCAGACCTTCTTCCTGGTCGTACCTTTGGTGTCCACCACCTTCGCGTCATTCGGGCGCATGTTCGCCGGGCTCGGGGCCGAGTCGCTCGGCTGGCTGCTCATCGACGAGGCCGGGCAGGCCTGCCCGCAGCACGCCGTCGGGGCGATCTGGCGGGCGCAGCGCGTCGTGGCGGTGGGGGACCCGCTGCAGCTGCAGCCGGTGGTGACGATGCCGCGCAAGGCGACGCGGGACATCGCCAAGGGATGCGGCGTATCGGAGACTTGGATTCCACCGGAGGCCTCTGTACAAAGCCTCGCCGACCGGATCTCCCGGTACGGCACCACGCTGGGGCGAGGCGGGGATCAGGTCTGGGTGAGCGCGCCGCTCACCGTACACAGACGCTGCGATGATCCGATGTTCAGCCTGTGCAACGCCATCGCCTATGACGGCATCATGATCAGCGGAGTGCACCGCCGCTTGGATGATCCCGGGAGCCCGGACCTGTTCGACGGCCCGGAAGGACCGCGTATCTGCTCCAGCCGCTGGTTCGACGTTCCGGCCGCGCAGCGGGGAACTCATCTGCAAGGCCGTGAGATCAACTGCCTAGGAGAACAGATCGATGCGCTCATCGGCTGGGGCGTGGACCCCGCGCAGATCATCGCGATCTCTCCCTTCCGAGAGGTCGCTGACCGGCTTAGGAGCGTAGCGGCGGCCCGTGGAATCATGTCCGGCGGAACGATCCACACCGCGCAGGGGCGGGAGGCGGACGTGGTGTTCCTGGTCCTGGGAGGAGACCCGGGCGCACCCGGAGCCAAGGCGTGGGCGGCGGCGACCGTCAACCTCGTCAACGTTGCCGCGAGCCGAGCCAGAAGGCGCCTGTACGTCATCGGTGACCGTGCGGCATGGATGCGTTACCCCTACTTCCGCGATCTCGGCGAGGCACTCGACTCGCAGCCGGGCATGACGGACCGTTCATGAGTGGGTTGTGTGACGAGTCGCGCCTTTGACGGCTCTTGAAGGCGCAAATCCAAACATGGAACGCTCTCACCGCGTCGATGTGCTCAAGGACGTTAGAACGGCTGCTCGTGTTCCTGTGTCGGCCTCGTTAGTGTCCATCCGTCGCAACTTTTGGCGGTGGCCCGTGCGCCGAGCTGCGGCCGCATGGCGCCAGGCGCGGAAAACCGCGACGCCGTCGAGCTGCTTCCGGGCCTTATCGGGTAAAAGCTGCGACGGATGGACACTTTGGGTTCGGCGGCTCATGCGGATGCCGGTTCTGTTGGCGCCTCGGTCGATCTCTGACACGATGGGTGAATGGGCATCGATTCACTCGGGACACTCACCGATGCAGCGCTGGCCGCGGCGGCCGGCGGAGCCGTGTACAAGCGCGGCCAAGGCCTGGTAAACGCCGTATCCGAACTCAGAATTGCCGATGACGAGGCCACCGCCACGGTCACCGGCACCTTCCCCTACACCGTGCGGCTGACTTGGGAACAGGGCGAGAACGGCACGGTCGCAGGTGACTGCAACTGCCCGCACCATGCCTCGGGCGCCTTCTGCAAGCATCTGGTCGCCGTCGGCCTGACCGTCCTGCAGGCGGCTGACGGCTCCAGCACTCGCGTGGAGGCGGGAACTCCCGTGGCAGTGGAGGACTCCGCTCCTGAGGACAAGGGCCGCAGCGCCGTCGAGACCTACCTCAACGGTCTGAGCACCGAGCAGTTACGCGCGCTGATCCTCAACCTCGCCGACTCCAACCAGGAGGTGTTCCGCTCGTTGAGCACGACGGCGTCGCTGGTCGGCGGAGACGTGGAGGCGGTGGCGGGGGAGCTGTTGGCGCAGGCGAAGTCCGTCACCGGTGTGCGCCGCTTCCTCGGCTACCGGGACGCCATGGACTACGGCAAGGATGTCAGCGACGTCCTGAACGAGCTCGAGCCCCTGCTTGAAACCGCCGACGGCGCTCGGGCGGCGGCACCCGCACTGCTCCACATCACCACCCGCCTGCGCAAGCAGCTGGAGAGGAACGTGGACGACTCCAGCGGCGTGGTCGGCGGCGTCTGCCAGCGCGCCGTTGACCTGTACGCGCGCGCCTGCTGCATGTGCCAGACGGAATCGAGCAAGCTCGGGCGCTGGCTGGCGAAATTCCGCCTGGACTCGCCCGGCTGGCCGTCGGTGACCCTGGCTGACTTCCTGCCCGCGATGGGGGACAAGGGCCTGAACGTCTACCGGCGCGCGGTGGCCAAGGCGGAGGCCGCCGTCGATGCCGAGGGGACGGCCCCGGGCTACGAGTTGAAGGCGATGCTGCTGGAGCTGGCCGATCACGACGGCGACGTCGACCGTGCCATTCACCTGCTGAGCCTCGGCGAGCACGCCCAGTACGGGGCGATCATCGAGCGGCTGCTCGCAGTGGACCGCCGTCGTGAGGCGATGGCCTATCTGGACCGGGCGGTCGCCGAGGGGCGCGTGTCCACCAACAACCTGAGCTACTGGCGCAGGCTGGGACACGGGTACTGGGTGGACCCGCTGCGCGCGGCCGAGCTGTACCGTGAGGACGGGCGCGGCGAGGACGCCCTGGACATGGCCCGCGGGCTGTTCCATCGCGCGCCCACGCCGGAGATGCTCGACGTGCTTGCCACGGTGGGCGCCTGGACGGGACGGGAAGATGCCGAGCGGGAGGCGGCACTGGCATGGGCCGATGAGCAGCCCTGGCACAGCGGCGACCAGGTGATTGAGTTGGCGCTGCACATGGGTGACGTCGAGCGGGCCTGGGCCGCCGCCGACCGCTGGGGCGTCGGCTACACCTGGCAGCAACTCGCCGACGTCGTCCCACAGCCCCGCCCGGATGACGCCATTGCCCTGTACCGCCAGGCCATTGAGGAGACATTATTGCCGACCGGCCGGCAGGCGGCCCGAGAAGCGGCGGCGCTCGCCACCCGCATGATGGCGCTGGCCGCTGTCGCCGACGGCGCGGAAGGTGCGCGCGGGGAGACGGGGCCCAACGACGGCGCTCCGGAGGGTGATCGGGTTGCGGCCTGCCGCGTGTGGCTCGCCGATCTGAAGGAGCGGTACCGGCGTCGCCCCACTGTTCGGGAGGAGCTCGACCGGGTCGGGTTATGAGAATGGGCGGAGGGCCGACGGGGCGGTGTGCCCTTGCGCCGTCCCAACGAGGGGCTCGACACCGCTCTGACGTACTCTCACATTGGGCGTTAGAGCGCGTAAGAGTGGCTGCGGCTGGCGCGGGCAGAGCCCAGCGGTGACGCGGAAAGCGGGAGGCTTCAGGGGGGTCCTGAACTCTTAAGTACTCTAAGAATGTTAGAGTAACAACATGTTGCCCGCGGCGGTTGATCAAGCACTGAACCTGAGTCCCGACGAAGCGGCCGCGCGCCTATCGGCGCTGCCCGAGGATCAGTGGTTCGAGCGCAAGTCCGGTGCGATTAGGCCCTTGGACTTTGCGGTCCCGCTGGTTGCGATGGCCAACGCCGAGGGCGGGGTGATCGTAGTCGGCTTTCATGGTGGCCGGGTGGTGCCTGTAAGCGACAAGGCTGCGAACGCACTCAGGCAGACACCTGCTGACTTCACGACGCCGCGTGTGCGCGTGGAAGTCACCGAGCTGCTCTCGAGCGAGGGACGCATTCTCGTCTTCCACGTGCCGCCCAGCGACCATGTGCACGAGACAAAGCGGGGGAACTGCTACCAGCGCATTGGGGACGAATCCAGGAAGCTTACCTATGCGCAGCGTCAGGAACTCGAGTGGGATCGTGGCGTCGCCAGCTTTGATGGCACGCCGGTACGGGACGTCACCGTTGCGGACCTAGACGATGTTCAGCTGTCCGCCTACCAGCGGACCCTGGGTTCGTCGTCGCCCGAGTTGGCTCTTCGAGCACGAGACCTGATCGTGAGGGGCGGCACCGTAACCGTTGCCGGATACCTGCTGTTCGCATCCCGGCCCCAGATGCTGTTTCCCAACGCGCATGTGCGCGTCCTGAAATACCAGCAGAACGAGCGAGGAACCGGGCGCACGCTCAATCTTGAGGATGATGCAGATATCCGGTGCGAGGGATCGATACCCGAGCAGATAGCCCAAGCAACGGCGGCTATCGACTCGCTGGCTCCACGTCGGCGCGCACTCACCGACTCCGGGCGATTCGAGGGTGTATCCACAATTCCCAAGGATGTTTGGCTCGAGGGTCTGGTTAACGCCGTCGTGCACCGGTCCTACAGCATCGGCGGGGACCACGTGCGGGTTGAGATCTTTCCGAACCGGATCGAGATCACCAGTCCGGGCAGGTTCCCGGGTCTGGTGAACCCCGCCGATCCGGCCTCGATCAGCCGCAATGCGCGCAATCCCCGAATCGCGCGAGTCTGTGCCGACATGGGGGTGACGCAGGAACTCGGTGAGGGCATCCGGCGCATGTTTGCCGAGATGCGGAGGGCGGGGCTGTCCAATCCGAAATACGTCCAGGGACCAGAGGCGGTACGCCTGACGCTTATGGCGACCATGGCCCCCTCTGATCGGGTCGTGCGTCAGATTGCTCCGAATACAATGAAGATTCTTGATGCACTGCGTCTGGCTCAGCGCCCACTGAGTACCGGGCAACTAGTTGAATTGGTCGGCATGGCCAGGCCGACCGTGCTGCGCCACTTAAACGTCCTTCGCGATGCCGACTTGGTGGTGTGGGAGGGCGAGAGCCGCCGGGATCCCCGGGCCACCTGGCGGGCGGTCTGATACGTGGGATCGAGGTCGGTCATCGCACTGTGGCTGTTGCACGAGACTCGTCGATTTGCGCAAGCAGTGCCGGCACCGCCTCGCCGTCCGGGAGAAGCTCGACCGGGTCGGGGTGTGACCCCGGGTTGTGGAACGGGGCGTGAAGGTGCGCGGTGGCGCGCACGCAGCGCCGTGATTACGCCGCGGTGATGGTGATGCGACCTCCCAGGGCGCGCACAACCCTGGCGACGGTCTGAAATGACGGGTTACCCGTGTCCGAAAGAGACTTGTACAGGGACTCGCGGCCGACGCCGATCTGCTGGGCGATGGCGGTCATGCCTTTGGCGCGGGCGATGTCGCCGAGAGCTGCCTGGAGGAGCGCGGGGTCGTCCTCGGCTGCGACCTCGTCCAGGTAGGCGATGATCGACGCGTCATCGTTGAGGTAATCGGCTGCGTCCCAGCGCGTGAGGGTCATGATCTCCCCTACGGGTTTGATATCTCCAGTGATGATGCCGGTGAGCGACCATCGCCGGAGCGTGGTGAGGATGCGTGCCTTGGCTCGCGAGTCTCGGAGGTGCCTCAGCCAGCGGTCGAAGGCGTCCGATCGATAGATCGTCAACGCACTCATTGTATCCTCTGGGATACGATTTGTCATGATGTCGCCTCCATGCGGTTTGGCTTGTGATGACCGTAGACCTCACCACTGACATGAATTGGAGGCAGGAAACGGCTCGACCCGTTGCCGCCGGTGAACACCTCCACGGGGTATGTGTGGGACTTGCCTGGCAGGGTGACTATCCAGGACTCCCCGCGAAACCGCCCCACGATCATTGGTGGGCAACTCTGCAAGCCGATGTGCCGGGCCGGTGACGGCACTGTCATGCCCGGCTGGGACGTCGTTGGCCGGGGTGTCAACGACCGGGACGCCTGCCAGCGACCAAATTCGCTCGCACCTGAGCCGTACCGGCACGACTACAAACGTGAAAGATCGGCGGGCGGTAAGCCTGATGGCGCCCGGATGGTGGCTTTCGCGCGGCATCGCGCGATTCTGGCTAGGGAAAACGTGGCGTGGTGAGGCTAGATGTCTTCACTGAGCCAGGTCTTCGACATTGAAGCTGCTCCGTCCAGAGTGGAAAAGGCTCCAGCCATTTGGGCGTGGCTCCGATGAGGAGTCATAGGCCCGGCTGGGGGGCGATTGACTCCGGCGTAGGCGCGACGGTGCCGCTGGCGCAGGCAGACAGCACGACGGTGCCGCTGGCGCAGGCAAACAGCTGTGTGACTGTGGGAGCACTGGCGTCCGCCACCCTGCTCCGCCCATATTCAACGCGCAAGCCGGTTATCCGGCTGTCCGCGAACCGGCCGCCGACGTGCCCCGCACTCCCTCGGCCCCGCGAGTACTCACTTGGTCCGTGCACTCACCCGGCCCCGCGCACGCCCTCCAGGAGCGGGCTCGCCTCGCCGCTCCAGGAGATTGCCAGCTGATCGCGGGCGCGCGTGGCCGCGACGTACAGCAGCGAGCGTTCCCGCAGCAGCGCGTCGTCACGATCGGCGTCGGAGTACTGCTGATCCCGCAGCGAGCGCGGGATGGCATCCACCGACACGTCGAACAGCAGCACCTTGCGGAACTCCAACCCCTTGGCACGGTGCATGGTCATGACCACGGGCCGCCCACGCCCAACCGCCTCACGACCAACGGAGCGCACCTCCACGCCCCTGTGCGCCAGGCCGGTGACCACGTTGTCCCGCTGGTACTTGTCGCGTACCAGGACGGCGATGGACTCCGGCGCGCTGGTCCCGCTGTCCCGGTCCTCATCAAGCCATAGACCCAACAGTGCTGCCGCGTCGTCGAGCTCTGCGGCATTGTCGCTAGCGTGCAGCAGCAGCGGCTCGGGTCCAGACCGGGGAGAAACGTAGTGGTGCTGCTCCGCCTTCCCCTCCAGGTCCTCGTAGGTGCCGCGGTCCAGAATCTCGAAGGCCAGATCGAGGTTCTGCCGGGTGGTGCGGTAGTTGCGCGTCAGTCGCCGCGACCGCCCGCGCACCTGGATGCCGTAGTGGCTGAGAGTGATCTTCTTGCCGTAGATCCGCTGGTGGGAGTCCTCCGCCAGGAACAAATCGTCCGGGCCGGGCTCGACCAGCGCGCGCAACAGCTGCAGGTGGGCCGGCGTGAGGTCCTGCGCTTCATCCACCAGCACATGCCGGTAGGGCCGGGCAATACCGCGCGCGGCCTCCGCATCCAGCCAGGCTGCGGCGAGTGCCAGCAGCTCCGCGAAGGAGGAGACCCCGAGTTCCGCGCTGCGATCCCGGTACTTCTCGATCGCTTCCCACACGGCCGCCCGCTTACGACGGTCGAGCGCCACGCCGCGTCCCGGACGGCGAATGCGCAGGTACTGCCGCAACGTGGTCACCCGCTGTGGCAACACCACCAACTCGTACTCCGATTCCAGGAAGTCCGCAGACCGCAGGTCATCGGGCAGGCCGTCTCCGGTGAGAGACAGGGCGTCCTGCCACAGGTTCTTCCGGGATACGGACAGAACATTCGTGCGCCGTCGCCCGAGTACCTGCTCGGCCGTGTCTGCAATCGCATCACCGGCGCGCTGCAGAATCGCCCGCGCCACCTTGTCCAGCCCACTGACCATGACACCCGGCTGCCCAACCCGTTCGGTGAAGCTGAGCGAGGGCGCGAGCTCGGCCACCTGCCGTCGCAGATCATCGGCGAGGTTGCGCGTGTAGGTGGTCAGCAGAATCCGCACGTCGTCGCCTGCTTCGGCGTCGCGCTCGGCCAGCTCAACGGTCCGGTGCACGGTGACGACGGTCTTACCGGTGCCGGCACCACCGCTGATGCGCATCGGACCGTTCGCGCGGCGCTCCACGAGCGCCCGCTGCTGCGGGTGGAGGAACACCTGCCACTGGGCGAAGGTGAGACCATCAATAGCCCGGCGCAGATCCTCATCATTCTCGATCCAGGTGAAGGAGGAGCGGGCCGCACGCGTACGCAGCCCCGCAATGAGCTCGGGGTCGGAGGACTCGGCGGACACATCCTCGGGGCGGCGCAGCCCGAAGTCCTCGCGGACGTCTTCGATCGAGGAGCCCGTAGCCAAGGCGAGTAGTGCCTCCCCCTGCCAGGGGACGTCCGCCGTGGAGGCCAAATCCAGCAGCTGGGACTCGCGGGTGGCGGCGAGCGCTGCGGCGGCCAACCGGACGTCGATGCCGAGTTCGTCACGCAGCGTCTCGATGCTGAGGTCCTGCGGCCAGGTGGGGGCGTCGTCCCGGCTCGCGACGGTGACGGCATCCGGGAGGGCCGTCGCCGGGGCACGATCCGGGGCGGGAG
>NZ_JAWDJJ010000121.1:0-3478 GCF_032465695.1 Actinomyces sp. MRS3W | reverse complement strand
GTAGGGCGACAGTGCCGATACGCACCACATGGCTGACAAGCCGAATACCTGCCACCTGCTCCAAAACCGCCTCGGCAACGGCGCCCAGGGCGACCCGGGCGGCGGTTTCCCGGGCGGAGGCGCGTTCCAGGACGGGGCGGGCATCGGGCAGGTCGTACTTGAGCAGGCCGGGTAAGTCGGCGTGTCCGGGGCGCGGCCGGGTCAGGGGCAGGTTGCGGGCAATTTCCCGCTCATCTCCGGTACCGGCGTGCTTGCGCAGGGCCGTCTCGGGCACCGGGTCGGGGCTCATGACCGTAGCCCATTTGGGCCATTCGGAATTCCCGATGCGCAGGGCTACGGGGCTGCCCAGGGTGCGGCCGTGACGGATACCGCCGAGGATGGCCAGGTCGTCCTGCTCGAACTTCTGCCGGGCGCCGCGGCCGTGGCCGAGGCGACGGCGAGCCAGGGCGGCGCGCAGCTGCGCACTGGTGATCTCCACGCCCGCGGGAACCCCCTCGATGATGGCGGTGAGGGCCTCACCGTGGGATTCGCCGGCGGTCATCCATCGAAGCATGGGCAGATCATCCCACGCTCAGCGCCCGGGTCAACGCGCCGCGCATAATCTCCACGTCGGGGGTATGCCCGGTCATGAGCGTGACCTGCGGGACCGCCTGGTGCAACAGCATGAGCCAACCGGCGGCAACCCGCCCGCCCGCACTCTGCCAGGCGCTCGCCAGCGGGGTCGGCCAGGGTGCGTAGACGACGTCGAGCAGCACCGCGTCTCGGAGTTGCTCGGCGCCCGTCAAGGCAGGCACCAGGGGCGCGACGAGGGTGTCGGCGGCGCCCGCCGGGAGGGTGGAGACAACAATATCGGCTCCGGCCACGGCGGCAGCGACCTCGGCGTCGGAGTCGGCGGCCCCGGGCCGCCACGTGAGGGCGTTGATTTCCAGCCCCATGCGGTGTGCGGCCGTCAGCGCACGTCCCGGCCCGGCGTGGCGGCGGGCGGCGACGGTCAGCTCGGTGGCGCCCAGCTCGCTGAGGGCGGCGAGGGCGGAGCAGGCGGTGGCGCCGGATCCCAGGATGACGGCGCGGTGCGGGCACCGCTGGTCGTCGCGGCTCCCGTCCGTGCCGGCACGGGTCTCCCGCACGGCGCCAACGATCCCGGCCACGTCCGTGTTGAAGCCGGCCAGCAGGGCGGCGCCGCGTCCGGAGCGCTGAGCCACCACCGTGTTGACCGCGCCGACGGTTGCGGCCAGCGGGTCGACGACGTCGAGCCTGGGCAGCAGGGCCTGCTTGTGCGGCATGGTGACGCTCAGCCCTGCCCAGATGGGATCGGCCGGTGCCGGGGCGGCCAGCTCCTCCAGTAGGGCGGGCAGCTCGGCGGGCGTAGTCTCGCGGCGCTCGTAGATCCAGTCGTCCAGGCCCAAGGCGGCGTAGGCGGCGCGGTGCAGCACCGGGGAGAGCGAATGCGCCACGGGGGTGCCGATGACGGCGGCCCGGTGCCTGGCACCAGTGCCGCTCATGGGGCCGGTTGCCATCATCGCCTACTCGCTGTCTGTGGGGGTCGCCTGCGGGCTGGGTGAGGAGGAGGCGCCGGAGCACACCTCCTGGTTGTCCTGGCAGTAGGCGCTCAGCTGCTTCGTGTTCTCCACCTGTTCCTCGTGAGTGCTGGCGAACAGGGTTTCCCCGGTCTCCAGGTTGACGGTGACGAAGTACAGCCAATCACCTTCCGGCGGATTGACGACGGCCTGAATGGCGAGCTCGCTGGGGCTGCCGATCGGGGTGGGGGGCAGGCCGGCGTGCTGATAGGTGTTGTAGGCGTTGGAGGAGTCGGCGATCTCTTGGTCGCTGGGAATGCCGCCGGTGCGCCCCAGTCCGTAAAGCACGGTGGAGTCCATCTGGAGCATGCCCTTGGTCTCCCCACCGGTGTCGGATAGCCGGTTGTCAATGACGCGGGCGACCTTCCCGTAGTAGGTGGGGTCGGAGACCTCGCGCTCCACAATGGAGGCCTTGGTCAGTACGTCCTCGTAGTTCTCGGCAGTAGCCCCGGAGTTGTTCAGCCGTGTCACCGTGGTGGAGACCATGGAGGCCACGACGTCGGTGGCAGTGGCGTCCTCGGCAATGTCATAGGTGGAGGGGGCCAGCCAGCCCTCCACGTCCCCGCCGGCGATGTCGGGCAGGCCGATAGCCGCGGTGTCCGCGAAGGCCTCCTCCACCTCGGCGTCGGTGTAGCCGCCCACGCTCATGAGCCGTTCCTTGACCTCGGTCTTGGTGGCGCCCTCGGGGATGGTCAGAGTGTGGTCGGAGCGGGAGGAGGGGTCCAGCAGCAGGGCCACCGCGTTGGCGGCGGACATGTGCGTTTTGAGCGTGTAGGTGCCGGCCTGAATGTTGCCGGAATTGGCGTTGGCCGCATAGGCGTTGCGGAAAGCGGCGGCGGTGGCGACCACGTCCGCCTTGGCGAGAATGTCGGCTATCTCCGCCCCGGTGGCGCCGTCCGGAATGGTGACGACGACCTCTTCCTCGCCCGCACCGGTGTAGTCGGAAATGGATGTCTGCGCGGGTCTGGCGTCCTTGACGACGCTGAGTGCCTCATAGCCGACGAACCCGACTCCGGCGAGCACGACGATGAGCACGACGGCGGTCAGGGCGTGCCGACGTCGCTTGCGGCGACGCCGGGATCGTTCGGTGTCTCGTCGGTGACGCCGACGACGGCCGTCTTCCGGCTGCTCGGCCTCGGCGGCATCCGCCCCTACCGCGGAGAAGAAGTCGTCCTCGCTCACAGTCTGCCTCTCTGGATGGGTGCGGCCGGCTCGCCGGCGGGCGCCTGGGTGGAGCGCTCCGTGGCGAGGGCCTGTTCAAGTATGACCACGGCGGCCGCCTGGTCAACGACGCTGCGGAAGTACTTCTCTTCTCGTCCCGCCTCGTGCAACTCACGGTGCGCGGTCACGGTAGTGAGCCGCTCATCCACCAGCCGGACCGGTACGGGAGTGATGAGTCCGGCCAGCATGCCGGCCCAGCGGCGGGCATCCTTGGTGGAGTGGGAGGCGCCCCCACTCATGTTACGGGGTAGGCCCACGATCACTTCAACGGCGTCGTAGTCGGCGACCAGGTCCGCAGCCTCCTCGAGGTCACCACCATAGCGGTCGCGGTGCAGGGTCGTCAGGGGGACGGCAAGGATGGCATCAGCGTCACAACGGGCCACGCCCACCCGCACCTGACCGACGTCAAAAGCCAGCCGGACTCCGCTTCTCACGCTGCCCTCCCACGTGTGCCGGTCAGGCGGCCAGGCCCACGGCAATGGCGTCCAGGGCAGCGGGAATCGCCGTTGGGTCCTGGCCGCCTCCCTGCGCCACGTCGTCCTTACCGCCGCCGCCGCCGCCCAGGGCGGTGGCCGCCGCGCGCACGAGGACGCCGGCACGGGCTCACCGCTCACGCGCGGTGGGGTTGGTGGCCACGACGACGAGGGGGCACCCGCCCGTCTCGCCGGCCAGGGCCACGA
>NZ_JAWDJJ010000120.1:0-29667 GCF_032465695.1 Actinomyces sp. MRS3W | reverse complement strand
AGTCTGCTCACCGCGGCGGTGCTGTACGTCCTGGCCGCCGGCGTCGTCACCCGCCTCGGGGCGCGTCAGCTGGGCCCAGATGAGCCCGCCGACGACGGCCTCGGCCCCGCGCTCGCGGCCACGGCGGGCGATCTGGTCAACGCCGTGCGCTACCTGGTGCGCCGCGGCACCCCGGGCCTGGCGCTGACCACCATGGCACTGCACCGATTCGTGTACGGCATGGAGGTCATCACCATCATCCTGACCGCGCGCAACCTGTTGGCCGCTCCGGAGGACGCCGACACCGGGCTCGCCATCTTCGGCGTCCTCATGGGGGCGATGATCGCCGGCCACGGGTTGTCGGTGGTGCTCACCCCGCTGGCGCACGAGCGCGTGGCGCCGTCGACCTGGATCGTCATGTGCCTGCTCGGCGGCAGCGTCGGCCAGCTCATCCTCGTAGCCACGCACCAACAGGCCGCGATGACTGTGGGGATCTTCATCTTCGGCGTGGGCGTGCAGGGAGCCAAGATCGCCGTCGACACCATCGTGCAGGGGGATACCGCCGACGCCTACCGCGGCCGGGCCTTCTCCATCTACGACGTCCTGTTCAACACCGCCGAATGCGTGGCCGCAGGGGTGGCGGTGCTGGTCATGCCCGACGCCGGCTGGTCGCGCGCCGTGCAGATCGGCCTGGTGGGTTTCGTGTGGTGCGTAGCCCTCATCTATCGCAGCCGCGTGCGCGCCCTGGCGGACCAGCCCCGCGAGGTGATCGGTCTGCCCGGGCTCGCCTGAGCCCAGGGCGCGCTGGCGCCGTCGGCCGCGGTCCCGGATCCGCGAAGAACGCCGGACGATGGCTCGCCGGACATGAGGGCAGTGCGAGACACTGGAACCGTGAAGCGTGTCCTCGTCACCGGTGCCGGCGGATACCTCGGGTCCAACCTGGTGCCGTCCGGGGCGGGCCGTCCCCTGTACGACCGCTCCAAGGCTCTCGGACAGGGGGCGGTGCTGACCGAGGCGGCGCGGGGACTGGATGCGGTTATCTGCCAGCCCACCGGCATCATCGGCCCCCGTTGACCGTGCGGGCTCTCGCGTCAACGGGCTCATTGTCGATGCCGCTCGGGGGCGACGGCCGATCGTGGTCAGCGGCGGCTTCGACTGGGTCGACGTGCGCGACGTGGCCGCCGGCCTGGTGGCGGCGCTCGAGCGAGGAACCGCCGGGCGGTCCTACGTGCTCAGCGGAATCCGGGCCGAGCTTGTCACCCTCATGTCGCTCGGCGCTCTGCTCGCCGGGCACACCCCGCCGCGCCTGGCGTTGCCGCTGGCGTGGGCACGGCCATTTGCACCGCTCGGCGAGGCGGTCGGGCGCCTGCTGCACACCGACGTGTTCACCCCCGCGGCCCTGAACGCCCTGGCGGACAATCCCACCGTGTCCGGTGCGCGGGCCCGCTCGGAACTGGGCTTCCAGACGCGGCCTTTGGCGATCACCGTGCGCGACCTGCTCCTCGACGCCGGCATCGAGCCCGTGATGCCACTGCCGTGATGCGCGCTGTCCTGCAAGCAGGAGGCGCAGCTAGTCGCCGTTCGTACGCACCGTCCGAACGACGCGGACGCCACCGGCGCTGACGGTGAAGGAATCCGCCGTCTCTCTCGTGAGCAAATCGGTGCCGGCCACGTCTACTCGGTGATCGACGTCGTCGTGATTAATGAGGATGACGAAGTTCGTGTTGGCTCCGTGCCGGGTGACTGCCTCCAGCTTCGGAGCGGGGATTCCGCCATCAACCTCGGGGCGATCGCTGGGCGGGTCCAGGAGCGGCTCGAGGATCTCGGCGAGGACGTCCCGGTCCATGAGCATGGAAACGTAGACGGCCACCCCCTTGCCATAGCGGTTCATGGTGACGACGGGGCCGGGGGTCGGGCCGTCGACGGCGGTCCACACCGCTTCGGCGCCCTCCAGCCGGAGGTCTTCACTCCAGGTGTGGGCGGTGAGGTAGCGGCTCGAGCCCAGAGTGGTGGGCATGGCGGTGTGCACCACGCCCGCCTGCGGCTGGACGGGGGTGAGGGTCACGGTATCGCCTTGGCGCACCGGGCGGATCTCCGCGACGGTGAGGCCCAGAACTTCCCGCATGGGCCCGGGAGCCCCGCCGGCGTGAACGCACTCATCGTCGTCAACGACGGCGAAGAATGGCAGCGCGGCGAATCGTCCGCCGCGGTGAACGAAGGCGGCGAGGTTGTTCCCGGCGGCCTCGGACAGAAGATACGAGGCCGGGGCGATGACGACATCGTAGGCGTCCAGATTGCTCTCGGGATGAACTAGATCAACGACGGTGCCGCGCTCCCACAACCAGCGATAGACGGTCCGGAGCTGGTCGCGGTGGCGCATGAGCACGCTGGGGCGCCAGGCAAGGTCCTGGGCCCAAAATGAGTTCCAGTCCCACAGCAGCGCCACGCGAGCATTGACCACACTGTCGCGCAATTCGGCCAAATCCTGCAATTGTGCGCCAAGCTCGCATACCTCTCGGAAGACCCGGGTGTCAGTTCCGGCGTGAGGCACCATGGCGGAGTGGAACTTCTCCGCGCCGCGGCGGGACTGCCGCCACTGGAAGGCAAGAATGGCGTCGGCGCCGCGGGCCACATGCGCCAGGGCATTGCGCCGTTCCTCGCCCGGCAGCTTGGCCCAGTTATGCGGTTGCCAGCTCACCGCCGAAACCGAGTGCTCCATGAGAACCCAGGGTTTGCCGCCGGCGAGGGATCGGGTGAGATCGGATTCCATCGCCAGCCAGATGTGAGCGTCGGGGTCGGCGGCCTCGAGGTAGTAGTCGGTGGACACCACATCCATTTGCTCGGCCCAACGCCAGTAGTCATTGGCGGGGCAATTGGTGGCCATGAGGTTGGTGGTGATGGGGGAGGCCGCGTCGTAGCGGCGGATGATGTCGCGCTCGGCGGTGAATCGGGCTAGCAGCGAGTCCGAGGTGAAACGCGCATAGTCAAGCTCGCACAGGGGATTGAGTGCGGTGCCCGAGTGGCGGGGTGTGCCGATCTCCTCCCAGGAGCCGTAGAGCTGCCCCCAGAAATCCGTGCCCCAAGCTGTATTGAGAGCGGCGAGCGTTCCGTAGCGATGGCGCAACCAGGCGCGAAACGCCTGCTGCGAGACCTCGCAGTGGCAGTCGCCGCCGGGCGCGCCGTACTCGTTATGCACGTGCCACATGGCAATGGCGGGGTGGTCTTTCACGTGTGCGGCGATGGCCTCGGTGATGCGTGCGGCCGCCTCGGCGTATGCGGGTGAGTGGGGACAACAGATCCCGCGTGAACCGCCCTGGCGGATGGTGCCGTCAGCTTCGATGAGTCGGGCCTCGGGATGCTGACGATAGAACCAGGCCGGTGGGGCAGCCGTGGGTGTGGCCAGGTCGACGGCGATGCCCGCCTCATTCAGTAGACCCAGCACCTCGTCGAACCGGCTGAAATCGAACTGGCCAGGGCGGGGCTCGATGCGTGCCCAGGACCAGATGCCGATGCTGACCATGGTGACTCCGGCGCGGCGCATGAGGTCGATGTCCTCGCGCCATACCGCGGGGTCCCACTGCTCTGGGTTGTAGTCGGCGCCGTAGTGGATTGGGCCCGCAGGGATCTGCGCAGGGGCCGCGTAGGCGGCAGGCGAAACGGCCATCAATAGCCTCCAATTCTGAGAACGGTCCCAATCAAGACGCAGTACGGCGTGAAGGATCCCTCCATCACGACCTCTGTGATTTCAGGAGTTTCGGCGAGTCTACTCGAAAAGTAACGAGTAGATGACGCGAGCTTTCAAGCTTGACAGGTGTGAGAACGAGACAAATACTAGGACCGGTCACAGTACCTGTCAAGGTCGCCATGCTCGAGGCGGGCCGGGACATCGCGGTACTCAGGGACTGACAGAAAGACTCAGAGAAGAGGACATCATGCGTTCAACCCGTCCCCTGTGGACTGCCCCCCACCTGTCCAGGCGCGGCCTGCTCGCCGTCGTCGCCACCGCTGGCACAGCGGCCACGCTCGCCGCATGCGGCTCGTCATCCCCCACCGATAACGCCGCCTCCGACTCAGGCGAGATCGATACCTCCACGCAGATCACTCTGAAGGTGTGGGAGTCCCTCCTGGGTCCGGATGAGTTCATCAAACAGGCCGGCGAAAAGTTCACCGAGCAGTACCCCAATATCACCATTGAGTTCGTCAACGTCGAGCTGGGTGATGCAGCGACCCAGATTCCGCTCGATGGTCCCGCAGGCAACGGTCCCGACGTCTTCGCGGCCCCGCACGACTCGCTCGGCGACCTGGTCACCGGTGGACACGTCCTGGCGGTCAGCGACTTGGAGACCCTCCAGGCCAACGTCACCGAATCCGCTATCACCGCGGACACCTGGACCGACGGGACCGTCTACGGCTATCCGGTCGCCGCCGAAACCTACGCGATCTTCTACAACAAGGAGCTCGTCGACCAGGTGCCCACCACCCTGGAGGAGGTCATTGCCTTCGCGAAGGACTTCAACGCCGCCAACTCAGGCAAGTACGGGTTCGTCATGGACGTGGGCAACTTCTACTACACCTTCCCCTTCATGACCGCTGACGGCAACCGCCTGTTCGGTGAGGACGGGCTGGATGAGGCCTCCCCCAACCTCAACACCGAAGCTGCGATCACGGGGTTCACCGCCTTCCAGGGGCTGCGTGATGTCCTGCCCGTGGCGGCCTCCGACCTCGCCACCGACACCGTCGATGGCCTGTTCGCATCCGGCAACGCCGCCATGCACGTCTCGGGCCCGTGGAACGTGAAGAACTTCCGGGACAAGGGCATCGATTTCGGTGTCGCGCCGCTGTTCTCACTTGATGGCGCAGCCGATCCCGCCACGACCTTCTCTGGCGTGCGCACCATGTTCGTCTCCGCCTACACCGACCACCCCGTGGAGGCAGCCGCCTTTGCTGCGTTCCTCACCACTCCGGAAATGCAGCAGCTGCGCGCGGACATCACCGGGATGATGGGCGTGTCGACGACGGAGCTGACCTACTCCGACGAGTCGGCTGCAGGTTTTGCCGCGCAGATGGAGTACACCTTCGCCATGCCGAAGATCGCGCGGATGGCCCGGGTCTGGGATGCGCTGAACGCGGCCTCCGCCAACATTTGGGACGGGGCCGATGTCGCTCAGGAGCTTGACGCAGCACAGACTGCGGTCCTCGCGGAGTGACCGACGCGCCGGCTCCGCCCGGAATCCCGAGTGCGGAGCCGGCAGGCCAACCCGTCCCCTCAGTTCACTCGTTCCCACCCTCATTGCCTAGTCCCAAAGAGGAGTCATTCATGGCATCCGCAGTCGTACAGGCTCGGCCGACGTCGGAGTCCAGCACCGAGCGAGTCTCCGTCTCGCGCGTCCGGCTCCTCAGCGTCCTATTCATGGGGTTGGCACATCTGACCGTGCTGCGCCAACGTACCAAGGGCCTGCTCTTTGCCGCCGTCGAGCTCACCTTCCTTCTGGCCCTTCCCGTCACCATCGGCAAGATCGTCGACTTGGTGACGCTCGGTGATCCGGCTCCGAACCTGCCGGTCAAGATGCGTCCGAATTCCCTGTTCATGCTCATCGACGGCATCACGGTGCTCGCCGTCGTCGGTGTTTTCGTGGCGCTGTACTGGGTCTCCATCGCCTCGGCACGGCGCACCGCCTGCGAGATCAACCTCAGCGGATTCCCCGCTTCGGGGCAGCAGCGCGGAATCGCGGACGACCTCACCAATCGTGCCTTCCCGGTCGTGGGATTGGCGCCTACCTTCGTGCTCATCGTTTTCTTCGTGGTGGTGCCGCTGGTCTTCTCCGCGCTCGTGGCCTTCACCAACTATTCCTCGCCCAGCAACATTCCCCCGGCCGCCACCATCGATTGGGTGGGTTTGGACAACTTCCGCACCATGTTCGGAGGCAACGCCGCGTGGACGGGTGCGCTGGTGCGCGTGTTCGCTTGGACGATTGTGTGGGCATTCCTGGCCACCGGCACCTGCTACATCGGTGGGATGGTCATGGCCGTCGTGCTGCAGAACTCCCGGTTGCGCATCACGCCCCTCTTCCGGGCCGTGTTCATCCTCCCCTACGCCATCCCGGGGGTTGTCTCGCTGCTGGTGTGGCGCAACCTCCTCAACGGCGCGTTCGGTACCGTCAACCGCACCCTGCAGGCGCTGCATATCATCTCCGATCCCATACCGTGGCTGAGCGACCCGTGGCTGGCCAAGTTCGTCGTCGTCCTCATCAACTTGTGGTGCGGATTCCCCTACTTCATGCTCTTGGTGACCGGCACGATGACCTCGATCTCCGCCGACATCATCGAAGCGGCCAAGATCGATGGTGCCAGCAGCTGGCAGATCTTCCGGAGAATCCAGGCTCCCATCATCCTGTACCAGACAATGCCGCTTATCATCATGAGCTTTGCTGCCAATATCAATAACTTTGGTGCGATCTTCTTCCTCACCGGCGGCGATCCGACCGTCTCCGACTCGGTGACCACTGGCGCCGGCGGCACCGACATCATGGTCTCGTGGATCTACAAGCTCACGGTCAACTTGCAGCAGTACCAGAACGCGTCGGTGCTCGCGATCATGATTTTCCTCATCATCGCCCCCTTCGCGATCTACAACTTCCAGCGGACCAAGTCCTACAAGGAGGGTGACCTCTGATGGCGCATATGACCACACCCGCGCTCCCTGGAGCCGACGACGGGAAAACTTCCCTCAATGCTTCGGCCTCGGCGCCCTCCCTGCATGTGGCGGGCGAGAAAGATCGCTCCGGGTTTGTTCGCACCATCAACACGGTGGTGCTGGTCGGCTTCCTGTGCTTGGTCGCCTTGGTGGTGCTCTGGCCCGTCGTCCACATGGTGGCGGCGGCCTTCACCCCCGGTCAGTCGATCTCCAACATGCCCGTTATCCCATTCACGGAGGGGCTGACGAGCGAGCACTTCACCTACGTATTCACCCAGACGCAGTACCCGCGCTGGTTCCTCAACACCCTCATCATCGCCGTGCTCACGACGATCGGTACCCTCGTATTCGCCTCAATGGGCGCCTACGTTTTCAGTCGCTTTACTTTCACCTTCAAACGGCCCTTCCTGATGAGCCTGCTTATCCTCAATGTCTTCCCGTCCTTCGTGGGAATGGTCGCGATCTACGTGGTGCTGCTGCGGATCGGTGGTCTCGACGAGCTGTGGGGTTTGGTGCTCGTCTACCTGGCGGGGAACCTGCCGTACACGACCTGGATGGTCAAGTCTTACATGGACAACATTCCCCGCTCGCTCGACGAGGCCGCACGCCTGGACGGTGCCTCGAACCTGCGGGTGTACTGGAGCATTATCCTGCCCGTGGCCCGGCCCATTCTCGTGTTCCTGGCGATTACGAGCTTCACCCAGCCGTGGATGGACTTCATCTTCCCCAAGATGGTTTTGCGCTCCCCGGAGAAGCAGACCATCGCACTGGGACTCATGTCCTTCGTGTCGGACAAGAACAATTTTTTCACTACCTTCGCCGCCGGGGCGCTGCTCGTAGCGATTCCGTTTGTCATCTTCTTCGTGCTGACACAGAAAATGCTTGTGTCCTCGTTGGCCGGTGCCGCCGTCAAGGAATGATTCGGCCGAGGCGGGGCGGATCAATCCACCCCTGGTGCCGTAGGAACTGAACCGACCGGTAAGGTGTAACCATGTCCAAGCGCGCAGGCAAGCGCCCCACAATCCGCGACGTCGCGGCGGTAGCAGGAGTATCCCGGGGGACAGTCTCACGCGTCATTAACGGGGGACACTGGGTCAGCCCAGAGGCCCGCGAAAAAGTGGAGTCGGCCATCGCCCGCACCGGGTACGTGGTCAGCCACTCGGCGCGTTCCTTGGCTACCGGGCGCGCCGGCTCAATTGGTTTTCTCCTGACCGAGCCTCAGCAACTGCTGTTCGAAGACCCGAACTTCTCGATCCTCTACCGGGCAGCTGCCGCTGCGCTTGCCAAAGTCGACCTGCCGCTCGTGCTCATGGTGGCGGGCACGGAAAGCGAGCGCACCCAGGTGCTGCGATACATCGGCGCCGGGCACGTTGATGGAGTCCTGCTCATTTCCAGTCACGAGGGCAACCCCGTAGTCGCTTCACTCTTGGACGCGGGCGTTCCGACGGTCGCCTGCGGGCGGCCTCTGGGGTACGAGGATCGCATGGGCTGGGTGGCGGCGGATGACCGCACTGGAGGCCGGGCTATGACTCGGCATCTCCTGGAACGGGGCTGCCACAAGCTCGGCATGGTGACCGGCCCGCCGGATACCTCCGGGGGGTCTGAGCGTTATCTCGGCTTCGTGGATGCGATGACCGAGGCTGGTATCGCCGTCGACCCGTCCTTGGTCGTCCACGGAGACTACTCACGCGCCTCGGGGAACGCCGGCGCTGCCGAGTTGCTGGCCCGGCATGAGGATCTCGACGGCATCTTCGTCGCCAGCGATCTCATGGCTGCCGGCGCTCTGGAGGTGTTGCGGCATGCCGGGCGTAGGGTTCCGGATGAGGTTGTGGTGGGCGGCTTCGATGACTCCGGACTAGCCGCCACGCTGGAACCGCCGTTGACCACGATGCGCCAGCCCTTCACTCGGATCAGCGAGGAAATGGTGCGGCTTCTGCTGGGCGTCATCGACGGCGAGGACCCAGCATCGATTGTCTTACCGACGACGCTGGTGGAAAGGGCCTCCACCGCACGCGGTTAGCCGCCCGGAAAGCTGGTTACTCGGCTCGGCTAGGTCGGTAGCGGACGGGCTGCACACAATGCGTCTGCACCCCGGATGCAAATCCGCGTCATTCCACGGAAAGCGCAGCGGTACCTCGGTGCCATAGTGTGCGGCGGTCAGTTCGAGGCGCCGATGTTGAAGATCCAGCGGACGCCGAAGCGGTCCACGAGCACGCCGTTGAGGTCGCCCCAGGGACTTTCCGTGAGCGGCTCGACGTTCTCGGCTCCGGGCTCGAGCCCGTGCCAGCATGCGGTCAGGCGTTCGCGCTCCTCGCCATTGAGGCACAACGCCCAGTCGAGGCCGGGCACCGCCCGCGTTCCCGCGGATGTCGGTGCCGGCGACGACTCCGGCTGAGCCGTCGGTGCCGTCTCGGAGGTGGACAGGGGCCGGTCGGTGCCCCGCAGGACGAATCCGTCATCGGTGCGCAGAACCCCATAGACGATGTCCTCTTCGCGTCCGGATGGCGCAGGTAGGTTCCACGCGGCGAAGGTCTCCAGGTCCAGGTGTCCGCCGAACACCGAGTGGTAGTACTCCAGGGCCTCGCGAGCGCATCCGGTGAAGCTGATGTAGGCGCTGAGGTCTGCGTGCATGAGGGGCTCCTTCATGATCGGGTGGTGAGCGAGCGCCCCCGATGGTCGGGGGCAGCGACGGGCGCCGCGTAGCGACCGCCCGCTAGAGTCGAGTCTGGCGGGTGAACACGACATCTCATGTCAGGGATCGGAGGTTGCCATGCGAGCCGATCGGCTACTGCGCATGATCTGGATTCTGAGCGGACGCGCGCGGCCGACGCCGTCGCCCGAACTCGCCGAGCGCCTCGGGGTCAGCGTCCGCACGGTGCTGCGGGACGTTGAGGCGCTGTCCGCTGCGGGCGTGCCGGTGTACACCCAGCAGGGCCGCGGAGGCGGAGTCAGCCTGCTGCCCCACTGGCGACCGGACATGCTGGGACTGGACGATGACGAGGCCCGGGCCCTCACGGCCGTCGTGTCCGTGGCGGGGGCAAAGGCGCTCGGCGTTGACGACTCCGTGCGCCGGGCGCTGGCAAAGGTAGGAGCCTCGGCGGGAGGAGCATCCTCGGGGAATGCGGTGCAGCTGGCGTCCCGGGTGGTCATCGACCCGGACGGGTGGCTGCCCGGCGTGGGGGCGTCGCCGTGGCTCAAGGAGGCGCTGATGGCCGTGGAACGCCATGAGTCGGTGCGGTTCCGCTACACGGCTGGCGCCTCGGGAAAAGTCCGGAGTGTCGACACTCCGGCCCTGGGGCTGCTGTGCGCGGGCTCGGACTGGTACCTCGTGGGCCGTGCGCGGCAGGACACTCGGTTCTACCGCCTGGACCGGATCGATGACCTGGCGCGCTATGAAGCAGCCGGAGCGCAGAAGGGCTCACGCACCAATGCCGACGCGGCCTTCGATCTGCTAGCCGAGTGGCAGGAGGCCCGCAGTCGTTTCCGCGTCGGATTCCACCCGTTGCCCGCCGTCCTGGAGGTTGACGCCGACGCCGTGGGTCGGCTGCGCAGCCTGGTGCGGGTCGAAGCGGTGGATGGGCAAGCGGCGATGGACTCCGCGCATGAGGGTCATGACGGCGAGGGAGCGTCCTCGTCGCGCGTTCGCGCGGAGGTCACCTTCGCCGACATCTCCCACGCACTGGAGGCCCTGCCTCGCCTGGCAGGTCGGGTGCGGGTCGTTGAGCCGCGCGAACTGCGGGCCGGACTGCGCCGCCTCGCCGAGCAGCTGCTGGCCGACTGTGAGGAGGCGCACATAGAGTAATCCGGACATAAGGTGTCTGGGATGTGTTGAGAACCTCCGGTGGTGAGGTCGATTGGCCTCGTTAACGCCAACATTCCAAGGAGCACCCATGGCAGGAACCACCGGCACCCAGGAGACGATGGACGCGCAGGCGCGTGTGCACGAGTACTTCCGCGCCTGGACCTCGGGGAACATCCCCGGAGCCCTGGCGCTGATGACCGACGACGTCACGGTGAACGCACCCAACGGGGAGTACCACGGCGAGGCCGGATACCGCGACTTCCTTGAGGGCTTTTTACGGTTACTCGACGCGGTCGAGGAGTCCACGATTCTCGTCGACGGCGATACCGCGATCATCTGGTACCGCTACCGCACGCGTATCCCGGGCTTGGCCCCGCAGCTCGCCGCCGAGCGCATCACCTTGCGTCAGGGGAGGATCGCCATCATCGACTACCTCTTCGATCAGGTCCCCTTCGCACAGGCATTCGGATCCGCCACCGGCGCCGACCTGCATGAAGCGGTCAATCGCGGGCAAGCGCGCGGGTGATGAGTTTGCGCAGCTCGTCGACGTTCGGGGAGGGCTTGATGAGTCTGCCGTGCAGGAGGATGTCGAGGGTGGTGAACGGGAGAGACTTGCAACCTCCTACGAAATGCCCCGAGCACACCGCGATGGGTTAGGCGACGGTGGACCCGGATACGATGAGGCGACCGGCGATCTTCTCGACTCCGGGGTGCGGATGCCCTGCCATCGCCTCGCGCAGGCGCTTGGCCGCGATTCGACCGATGCGTTCAAGCCCCATATCAATGGTCGTCAGACCCGGTCGGCAACCGTCGACGACGGCCCGCCAGTTGTCGTGGCCTGTCACCGCCACGTCATTGGGCACGCTCACGTGGTGGTCGCGGAGGTAATCCAGTGCGCCGCGAGCAATCTGGTCGTTTCCACACACGATGCCGTCTATGGCGGGGTCTCGACTCAGAAGTCCGCGCGTTGCGCTGCGTCCCCACATCTCACTCCACTCTCCATACAGAGGACTTCCCTCGGCGGGCTCCAACCCGGCTTGGGTCAGCGCCGCCATAGACCCGGCGACGCGATCGACGGAGGCGCCATAATCCTGGTCTCCCTGGATGATTGCGATATGGGACTTGCCCTGGGCGATGAGATGCTCGGTCGCCATGCGGCCGGCGAGGACGTTATCAGCGACGATGGAGGTGTCAGAGGGGTCGATCGACGGCGCATAGGCGTAGACGATGGGCACGGGGATCTTCTTTCCCAGAGAGGGGCGGGGGTCCGGACGGGCGCCGACGACGACGAGCCCGTCGACCCTGCGCTCGAGCATGGTGGCGAGGTGGTGCTTCTCGCGGATTGCGTCACCCCGGGCATCGCAGAGCATGACGGAGACCTCGTTGATACCAAATGCGTTCTCGACGCCCATAAGTAGCGGGATCGAGAAGCGTCCGACAAGGTCGTGGGTGATGAGGCCGACAGTGTTGGTGCGGCCAGTCGCGAGGCTGCGGGCGACGGTACTAGGGGCGAAACCGAGCTGGTCAGCGGCGGCTCGCACGCGCTCGCGGGTGGAGGGGCTGACACCTTCACGACCGTTGAGCGCCTTGGATGCTGTTGACAGGGAGACGTTGGCTCGGGCGGCAACCTCAGCGAGCGTGACGGGACGGTGAAGGTTGGCGTCGCCTTCGGCTTGACTGTCACTTTCGAAAGTAGATGCGCTCGTCATGGTGAGACGATACCGTGCTGGCCGTCGGCAGGCAAGTGGCGTAATAACAGTAAAAAGCGTAGACGATCGTCAGACGAGTCTGATGCCGACGATCGCTAGAACTTGCACTTGCAACGAATCTTCCGAGCGTCTAGTCTCGGTTTCGCAAGCGCTTTCCAAAGTGTGGGCCACACTTCGTCGTCAGGGAAACGCTGAACCCGCTCAATGTCGAGATGGAGATAGTCATGAGCACTCGAATGATGACCCGTCGTAGCCTCATGCGGACCACCGCAGTTGTCAGCGCCCTTGTTGCCGCCGGAAGCTTGAGTGCGTGCGGTAGCAAGTCGGGCGGATCCGGCGCCTCTGAGGACGTCGAGATTCCTGCCGAAGGCACTGATGACGGCACCACCCTCACCATGTGGTCACGCGCCCCCTTGGAGCGCCAGGTCAACAACGCCGTCAACGCCTACAATGCCAGCCACAAGAATCAGATCAAAGTCGAGCTTCTTCCGAATGACGATGTCGAGGGCAAGGTCGGCGCCGCCATCCAGTCCGACGGCTTGCCCGACATCCTCGCGGGTGATGTTGTCCGCATCCCCTACTGGGTACAGCAGGGCGTATTCCGGGACATGACCGACCAGATTAACGGCCTGACCAACCTCGCCGACCTTCAGCAGGGACACATTGATGCCGGCACAGTCGACGACAAGAAGTACACGCTCCCTTTCGTCACCGACATCTCTGTCATGGTGTGGAACAAGGACCTCTACCGCGAGGCCGGGTTGGATCCTGAGGTAGGTCCCACCACCCTGGAGGAGTTCGAGGCTCACGCCACCGCCGTTGCCGGGCTCGGCAAGGACGGTGTGGCCGGTACCTACACCCTTGGATCGTCTGGCGGTGGCCTGACTTTCACGATCTTCCCCATGTTGTGGGGCAACGGGGAGGAGGTTCTCAGCGCGGACGGGACGCAGTCCTACATGGCCTCCGAATCCGCGAAGAGGATCTACTCTTCTTTTAACACTCTCGCCGGGCTCGACAACGGTATCGGTGCTGGCTCGCAGGAGGAGACCGGGGCCACCTGGACCGCGCCCTTCGCCGAGGGACACGTTGGCGTCATGCCCTATGCCTACACTTCGGTGGCGGCTCTCTTCGACACGACGGACTTCGAGATCGGCGTGTGCGCCATTCCTGGCATCGACGGAGGGAGCTCGACCTTTCTTGGCGGCGACGCCATTGGAGTCTCGCGTAACTGCCCCAAGCCCGCTCAAGCCTGGAACTTCATGTCGTGGCTCATGACCGACGAGGCGCAGCAGCAAGTCTTCGCGGACAACAACGACACGGCAGCCTCACTCACCGTCCTTGACAACGGCTATGCCGACGCCGATGAGCGCACCCGGATCGCCAACGTCACAATCGCCGATGGCCGCACCCCTGTCGCTGTCAACTATGCCGAGGCTTTCAATGCCGCCGGTAGCCCCTGGCAGCTCCTTATTCAGAACGCAATCTGGGGCGATGGTTCGCAGATCGATGCCCAGAACGACGCCATCAACGCGATTCTCGCCCAGTGATTCGGGCTCTGCGCCGACTCCAGCTCAACAACCACCGCGGTCCGGTGTCGTCCCAGACCCGCAGAGGGACGATGCCGGACCGCATCCCAAACCCCGGAGTACTCATGGCTCAACACACGCCGCTCTTTGAGGCAGAGCAGCGGCACCAGCACGCAGTATGGCGTGAGTGGCGACGCGGCGGCGCCTTCGTCGCCCCGACAGTCCTCATGCTCGTGCTCTTCTTCATCGTGCCGATTGTCCTCGTCATCGTCATGTCGGTGTCGAAGTGGACCCTCCTGGGAGGGCGCATGGGCGTCGCATTCCCAGACAACTTCAGGAAGATCTTGGCGGACCCTCTGCTCGGGCAGTCGGTGATCTTCACTCTCAAGTACACGGTCGTCACCACGGTCATTCTTCAGCCGATCGCAGTTGGCCTCGCGCTGCTCATACAGCAGTCACGCCGGTGGAACTCCATCGTGCGCACAGCAATTCTCCTGCCTGCGGCACTCGGCATTGCCTCGGCATCCCTGCTTTTTTACGCCATCTACTCTCCACAGGTTGGCCCGGTCACGAAGATCCTGGCCGCCGTCGGGCTGGCCGACGCCGGAAACTCGGTCCTCGGCACGCCCAACGGGGCACTCGTCGCCACCGTCGTCCTGGTCGTGTGGCGCTTCGCCGGCTACTACATGATCCTCACGATGGTGGGTGTGCAGGCGATTCCCAACGAGGTCTACGAGGCCGCCAAGATTGATGGGGCGGGGTGGTGGAGGACTTTTACCGACGTCACTTTTCCGCTGCTTAAGCCCACCCTTGCCATGACAACCATTATGTCCATCACCGGTTCACTGCTGGCCTTCGACCAGTTCTTCATTCTCACCAAGGGCGGCCCCAACAACGCCACGATGACGGTCGTCCAGCTCATCTACAAATATGCCTTCGAGACCAAGCGCGACCTCGGTATGGCCGCGGCTCTCTCGGTCCTCGTCCTCGTAGCACTCGTCGCCATCAACGCTCTCCAGCTCAAGGCCATGGGCGTGACCGACTCGGAGGAGGAGCGATGAACACCAAGACGCTGACCAAGGGCGTGTACTACCTGGGGACGGGGCTGCTCGCGATCTGCTTCGTCATCCCGCTGATGTGGGCGCTTATCGCGTCGGTCTCCCCACAGGCGGGAACCTCGCAGACGAGCGGCCACGGGTTCGGGAACTATGTCAAGCTCTTCACCTATGGTGCGGGACTGCCTGTCTACCTCACCAACTCGGTCGTGATCTCCGTGGTGTGCGTCGTCGTCACCCTCGTGGTGGCGACCACCGGCGGGTACGCCTTCGCGCGCTACCGATTCCCGTTCAAGAACGCCCTGTTCATCCTGGTGTTGTCCGTCATGATGGTTCCGTATGCCGCACTGCTCA
Source organism: Actinomyces sp. MRS3W (assembly GCF_032465695.1). NCBI lineage: Bacteria > Bacillati > Actinomycetota > Actinomycetes > Actinomycetales > Actinomycetaceae > Actinomyces > Actinomyces sp. MRS3W. The sequence continues at coordinate 14,548 of NZ_JAWDJJ010000120.1, read as the reverse complement.
TCCCACTCATCGTGTGGCTCAAGGACCTGGGACTGTCGAACTCTCTCGTCGGCGTCGGCTTGGTTCTGGCGCTGTTTCAACTGCCCTTTTCCATCTTCATGATGCGCAACGCCTTCGCGGCGCTGCCGCGGGAACTTGAGGACGCTGCCCTCATTGACGGTTGCAGCTCCCTGACCGCCTTCGTCCGCGTCATGCTGCCCTCCGTGGTCCCCAGCCTGGTCACCATCGGCCTGTTCTCCTACCTCGCTGCATGGAACGACTTCATGGTCTCGCTCTACTTGCTCAACATGGACCGCTCGCCTTTACCCCTGGCACTGGTCAACATGCGCCAGCAGACCATCGGCGTCATCGACTACGGCCTCACGACGGCAGGTGTCGTCGTCCTCACCTTGCCCGCCTTCATCCTCTTCCTCGCCCTTCAGCGGTATTACATCCGGGGTATCACCTCGGGTGCCGTCAAGGGCTGAACCTGTCACACTCCGAAGGACTACCACTATGACCGTTACCGACACCGCGCCTGCATTCTTCACAGCCTCCACCACCATGAAGGCGCAGGTCGTCCCCACCGCCGACGCCATCCACCGCCTGGAGCCGCTGTCAATGGACGAGGTGACCTTCACGTCCGGTTTTTGGGCTGATCACCAGGCCGTCAACGCTTCGGGCATTATTCCCCACTGCCTGGCGTGGGAGGAGAAGGTCGGCTGGATCGAGAACTTCGAACGGGCCCGGACCGGAACCATCGCCGGTCACCACGCCGGCCTCTGGTTCGCCGACTCCGATGTCTACAAGCTGATCGAAGCCATGGCCTGGGAAGTCGCCCGTGTGGGAGACACCGAGCAGGGCCGCGCACTCGAGGCCGAGATTCAACGCCTGGGCACGCTCATCGAGGCGGTCCAGGACGAAGATGGCTACCTCAATACCCGTTATGGGAAACCTGGTCTCGAAGACCGGTACACGAACTTCCCCATGGGTCATGAGCTGTACTGCACGGGCCACCTCATCCAGGCGGCCATCGCTCGCCTGCGCAGTGGTAGGACTGCCGATGATGTCATCGTCCGCACCGCCCTGCGCAACGCCGACCATGTATGCGCCACGTTCGGAGCCGACGGCGTCGAAGCCGTTGGTGGTCACCCCGAGGTTGAGGTCGCCCTCGTTGAGCTCTACCGTGCCACCGGGCAACGCCGTTATCTTGACCAGGCTCAGATCTTCCTCGATCGCCGTGGACACGGCCTGCTCGGGGACTTCGAGTGGGGGCTCGAGTACTTCCAGGACGACATCCCGGTGCGCGAGGAGGCAGTCGCCCGCGGCCACGCGGTGCGCGCTCTTTACCTCATGGCCGGCGCCGTCGACGCCGCCATGGAACGCGGCGACGGCGAACTCCTGGACATCGTCCGCGCTCAGTACGACCGTACCCTGGCGCGACGCACCTATCTCACCGGTGGCATGGGCTCGCGCCATGAGGGTGAGGCCTTCGGCGACGACTACGAACTGCCCACCGACCGCTGTTACTGCGAGACCTGTGCGGGCATCGGCTCGATCATGGTGGCTTGGCGCCTCCTGCTCGCCACCGGCGATGTCCGATACGCTGACATCATCGAGCGCACCCTCTACAACGTGGTGGCCGCCTCCCCTGCGGCCGATGGTCGCTCCTTCTTCTACGCCAACCCGCTCCAGGTTCGCGTCCCCGGAGAGGAAGCCATGACAGGGGAGCTGTCATCGCGTTCCGGCACGAGTTTGCGCGCCTCCTGGTTCGAGGTGTCCTGCTGTCCGACGAACATAGCCCGTACGCTCGCCTCACTGGCTGGGACGAGCGTGACTCGTAGCGTGGAGTCAGAAGGGAGAGTTCCCGAGATCCAGGTTCACCACCTCACCTCAATGGACGTACGCACGACCGTGACCACGGCGCCTCACGGCGAGGAGCACGACGGTGCAGTGGCTCCTTTAGCTTTCCACTTGCGTACCGACTACCCGAACGACGGCCGCATCGGCCTGGTCATTGATGAGGCGCCCGCCTTTCCCGTGCGTCTGGCGGTGAGGATCCCCTCCTGGGCGAGCGGAGCGGCCAGACTCGACGGCGCTGTCGTTGAGTCGGCCACGGGCTCCGGTTACGCCATCATCGAGGGAGTCCTGATCGCGGGCGAGGAGCACATTCTCGAGCTCCCGATGATGCCCCGCGTGACGTACCCGCACCCGCGTATCGACGCCGTGCGCGGACAAATCGCCATCGAGCGCGGGCCGCTTGTCTTGTGTGCCGAATCGGTTGACCTTCCCGAAGGCGTGACTACCGAGGACGTCGAGCTCGCCCCGAGTGCCGGGCCGGTCCTGGATGCGGACGGACGGGTCACCGTTGAGGCGCGGGTCGTCGCACCCCCGAACGACTGGCCTTACGAGCCCGAGTCCTCGTCGGGCTCCGGGAACACATTCGCCTTACCTCTTGTGCCCTACTACTCGTGGGGAAACCGTGGCCCGGTCACCATGAGAGTGTGGTTGCCGCAAGCAACGTCCTGACGTGGCTTCGAGGGGCGATGGCCGCGTCCTCGCGCCGCGCGAGGTATCGAAACCCCAGACTGTCCGGCCCGCATGAGGCTTCAGGCCCGCTTGCGGGCAAGCGCGCGGGTGATGAGTTTGCGCAGCTCGTCGGCCCACAGGACGAATGACGCCATGCCCAGGCTCACCGCCCAGTGCGCGGCATCCAGGCTCGCGGTGGAGAAGGCCGCCTGCAGCAGCGGCACCTCCACCACCGCTACCTGCAGCACCACGCCCAGCGCGATCGCGCCCCACAGCCACTTGTTGACCAGCAGGTGACGGAAGGCGGACACCGTCTCCGAACGCGAGTTGACGGTGTTGAACAGCTGCGCGAACACCAGCGTGGTGAAGGCGGCGGTACGCGCCGTCGTCAGGTCGTCGGTGCTCAGCGAGGTCTCGATGAGCCCGCCGGGCAAGAAGATGTCGAGCGTGGCGAGCGTGACTGCGGCCATGACGGCGCCAATGATGATGACGCCCCGCCACATGGCGCCGTCGATGACGCGTTCGGTGGGCTGGCGCGGCGGGCGCCCCATGACGTCCTCGACGCTCGGGTCCACGCCCATCGCCAGGGCCGGCCCGGAGTCCGTGATGAGGTTGATCCACAGGATCTGGGTGGCGACCAGCGGCAGCACCACGCCGGATTCACCATGTCCGCTCAGCCCGAGGACGCCGGCCAGCACCACCCCGAAGAACACGGTGAGGACCTCGCCCATATTGGACGACAGCAGGTAGCGCAGGAACTTCTTAATGTTGTCGAAGATCCGGCGGCCCTCGGCCACGGCGGCCACGATGGTGGCGAAGTTGTCGTCGGCCAGCACCATGGTGGCGGCCTCCTTGGTCACCTGGGTGCCGGTGATGCCCATGGCCACCCCGATGTCGGCGGCGCGCAGCGCGGGGGCGTCATTGACGCCGTCGCCGGTCATGGCCACGGTGTGGCCCTGCGCCTTGAGCGCGCCCACGATCCGCATCTTGTGCTCCGGCGCGACGCGCGCGTAGACGTTGACGTCCCTCACCGCGTCGGCCAGGGCGGCGTCGTCCATGACCGACAGCTCCCGCCCGCTGAGCACCCGCCCGCCGCGCTCGGTAATGCCCAGGTCGGCGGCGATGCGCCCGGCGGTGGCGGGGTGGTCTCCGGTGATCATGAGCACCCGCACGCCCGCCCGGTGGGCCTCGGCGACGGCGTCGTCGGCATTATCGACCCACCCCGAGGGTGCGCAGCGCGCGGCTCGACATGTCGGTGATGTGCTCGGTGAAGTTCTCGCTCGTGGCCGCGTCTAGGGGCCGGCTGGTTTCGCCCACGCGTACCGCAGTGCAGCGCTCCAGCAGGACGTCGGGTGCGCCCTTGGACATGAGGATGGTGCTGCCGTACTTGGCATCCGTGTACAGGATCGACATGAGCTTGCGCTCGGAGGTGAAGGGCACCTCGCCGACGCGGGTGAAGCGCCCGTTGCGGCTGCCCTCGGTCCCGAGCTTGCGCTCGGCCACGAGGAAGGCACCCTCGGTGGGGTCGCCGATGACGCTCCACACGCCCGCATCATTGGCCAGCTCCGCGTCGGAGGCCATGGCGCCGCCGGATAGGACCACGGTGACTTCTTCACGCAGGGCACCGGTCAGGGGCTCGGCGTCGGGGTGGCCGTCACGGTCGGCATCCGGGGCGACGTCGCCGTTGGGCTCGTAGCCGATGCCGGTGACGACGGTAGCGCCGGAGGCGGTGACCACCTCCTGGATCGTCATCTCCGAGCGGGTCAGCGTGCCGGTCTTGTCCGAGCAGATCACCGAGGCAGACCCGAGCGTCTCCACGCTGCTGAGCTTCTTGACCACGGCCTGGTGCAGGGCCATGCGCTGCACGCCGAGCGCCAGCACCACCGACAGGATTGCGGGTAGCCCCTCGGGCACGGCCGCGACCGCCAGCGACACCCCCAGCAGCAGGGCGTCGATGAAGGACTGCGCGGTGCGCTCGGGGGTGAGCAGCAGCAGGGTGGCCACCACGATGACGGCGATGGCGATGACCGCGATTCCCAGCGTCTTGGAGACCTGCGCGATCTCCTTCTCCAGGGGCGTGTCCTCGTCCTCGACGGCATCCAGCATGCGGGCGATGGCGCCCATCTCGGTGTCACCGCTGGTGGCGGTGACGATGGTCTGACCGGTGCCCTGGGCCACGGAGGTGCCGCGGTAGACCATGCAGGTGCGGTCGGCCAGGTCGGCGTCCGCCGCCACCGGCTCGGTCCTCTTGCTCACGGCGTCGGCCTCGCCAGTCAGCGAGGATTCGATGACGCGCAGGGCGGCGGCGGACAGCAGCCGCGCGTCCGCACCCACCTGGTCGCCCTCGCCCAGGATGAGGATGTCGCCGACGACGAGCTCGGTGGAGGGGATGACGACGCGTGCCCCGTCCCGCAGCACCGTGCTGGAGGCCTGGGTCATTGCCGACAGGGCGGCGACGGCGTCGGCCGCCTTGTTCTCCTGCACAAAGCCGAGCACGGCGTTGAGGGTGATGACCGCGAGGATGACCAGGGCGTCCACGGGGACGCCGTGGGCCCCCTCCAGCACCCAGGCCACCGTCGAGATGACGATGGCGATGATGAGCAGGTAGACGAGCGGATCGGCGAATTGGGCGAGGAAGCGCCGCCATGCCGGCACCGGGGGCCTGTGGGGAAGCTCATTGGGTCCGTCCGCGGCCAGGCGGCGCGCGGCGGCGGCGGAGCTGAGGCCGACGCCGGGGTCGGTGCCGAGGGCGGCGCACACGCCGTCGCCCGGAAGCGCCCAGGGGGTGTCGGGTGCCGCCGCGGTGGGTGCGACGGCGGTTGTCGAAGCTGTCACGCGTATATCTCACCAGGGGTGCGGTCGCGGGGCGAACATTGTTCGCCAACAGCACCCGGACTCCCCGCTTTTGGGTGATCTCCACCGATATTCCAGTGTCTTCAGAGGTGGAAGCGGCAGTGTCCAGGGAGTGTGCGCCGGTGGCCCCCCGGACGCCATCATCCGGGCTGCGGAGCGGCTCCGTCGTCGGAACGACTGAGCCCAGATTGACGCATCTGACACGCGATGGGGTGGCCAAGGTCGTCCGGGCGTGATGGGATGAACCTGGATGAAATTGCGGAGAGGAAGAGGAGCGCATGTCAGACTCCGCGAACCAGGGCGGTACCCGCCCCACGGGTCGAAAGCTCGCCGAGGCAGCCAACGCCGGGCGCGTCAACAAGGCGCGCAAGAGCAAGGCCTCTAAGCCGCGTGACACCAAGCGTCCCGCCAATCGGGGCACGCAGGTCAACGGCGCGGCGGCGAAGGGACGGCGGCGTCGTTTCAACTACCCGCGCGCCGGCAAGGGGCCGATTCGCCGCTGGCTGCCCAGCTGGCGCTTCGTGCTGGGGTCCTTCCTGTTCCTCATCGTCCTAGGGGTCGCCGCCTTCGCCACCGCCTACGCGATGATCCGGGTCCCCGAGCCCAACGAGTTCGCCCAGGCACAGACCACCACGGTCTACTACGCCGACGGCGCCACCGTCATGGGTGAGTTCGCTGAAGTGGACCGCACCATCATTGACACCACCACGCTGCCCGATTACGTCGGCAAGGCCGTGGTTGCCTCCGAGGACCGGAGCTTCTACTCCAACAACGGCGTCGACCCCAAGGGCATCATCCGCGCCTTCGTCAACAACCTGCGCGGTGGGGCCACGCAGGGGGCGTCGACCCTGACGCAGCAGTACATCAAGAACTACTACGTCGACACCACCAGCTCCTACGCGGGCAAGTTCAAACAGGCGATCATGGCCATCAAGATCGACCGTGAGATGAGCAAGGAGGAGATTCTCGGCTCCTACCTCAACACGGTTTACTTCGGCCGCGGCGCCTACGGCATCGAAGCGGCCTCCCAGGCCTTCTTCGGCCATTCGGCTACGGAGCTGACGGTCTCCGAGTCGGCGCTGCTGGCCGGCATCCTGCCAGCCCCGAGCGCTTGGGACCCCGACGTGGATCCGGATCAGGCCGCCGCCCGCTTCCAGCGCGTCCTGGACTACATGCTGGAGGACGGCTACATCACCCAGGACGACTACGACTCCGCCGCCTTCCCGGAGACCGTCGCCTCACAGTCGGAGGAGACCTACGGTGGCTCCACCGGCTATCTCCTGCAGATGGTGCGCGCCGAGCTTGAGGAAGACGCCGGCATGGAGGCGGAGGACATCGATACCGGCGGGTACAAGATCACCACCACGATCGACAAGGAGGATCAGGACGCCGCCGTCGCCGCGGTTGAGAACCTTCCCGAGGGGGCCTCGCCGAACCTGCGTGCCGCACTCGTGTCCATTGACTCCACCACCGGCGGGATCCTCGCCCTGTACGGGGGCGAGGACTACCTGACCAACCAGGTGAACTCCTCCACTGACGCCGTCGCCCAGGCGGGCTCCACCTTCAAGCCCTTCGCGCTCGTGGCCGCGCTGGAGAACGGGGACACGCTCGCCAACGGCTACAACGGCGATTCCCCCATGGAGATCGAGGGTACGACCTTCCAGAACTACCAGAACGTCTCCTACGGCTGGTCGAACCTGATCAAGGCGACCACCTACTCGATCAACACGGCCTACCTGCAGCTCAACCGGGATGTGGGCCCGGACGTGACCAACGAGGTCGCGGTGCGCGCGGGCTACCCCGAGGACACCCTGGGCCTGGACGCCTACACCCAGAACGTCCTCGGTTCCGCCTCACCGCACACGCTCGACATTGCCACGGCCTACGCCACCTTCGCCTCTCAGGGCACCAAGCACGACACTCACATCGTTGACACGGTCACCAACTCCGCCGGGTCGGTCGCCTACAGCGGCTCCACGGATGGGGAGAAGGTCTTTTCCGACGACGTGATGGCCGACGCGACCTATGCCATGCAGCAGGTCGTCAACTCCGGCTCCGGTACGACGGCGCTGGCGCTAGGCCGCCCGGTGGCCGCAAAGACCGGCTCCTCTTCGGACAACAAGTCCGCGCAGTTCGTCGGCTACACCCCGCAGATCGCCACAGCGGTGACTCTCTACCAGACCGGTGAGGACGGTTCGGAGGAATCCATCACCCCGTGGGGCTACTACGGGGAGATCACCGGCTCAACCTATCCGGCGGACATTTTCACCGAGTACATGACCACTGCGCTCGCTGACCTGCCGATTGAATACTTCCCCGAGCGTACGGCCGGTTCGTATTACGCCGGCGGCCTGTATGGCACGCCTGCGCCCGTGGAGGCGGACGAGCCCACGACCACCGTCACCGAAGAGGCCGAGGAGCCCACCCAGGAGCCTACGCAGGAGGCGACGCAGGAGGCTCCGGAAGTCACCGAGGCGCCCACCGAGAACTCGAATACCGGGAACGAGGAACCTGACCCCGTCGAGACCGGCCAGATTCAGCCGCCGACCCAACCGACGGAATCGGTTCCGAACGATGATTCCGATTCAGATTGGGCAGAGCAACCGGGGGGATAGCCGCCGGAGCCTCACTCGCCGAGCAGACGTGATGGCTGTGGGCACTCACGTGTCGCACCGCACGTGTGGGGGCGTCGTCGTCGCCTTTCAGTCGACGCCCGCTCTCCGGTACAGTGACCGGCGGGCTGCATGGTCCCGGCAGGCACAGGCGTGTCGGACGATGCAGCTGAACGCATCACCCTCCTGTCACGGAAAGGCCGTGACCGCTTGAGACCAGAGGAGGTGGGTACCAAGCATGCGTCATTACGAGATCATGATCATCCTCGCACCCGAGACGGACGAGCGCACCATCGCTCCCACGCTCGAGAAGATGCTGCAGGTCGTTCCCAACAATGGGGGCACCGTGGATAAGACAGACATCTGGGGCAAGCGCCGCCTCGCCTACGACATCAAGAAGAAGTCCGAGGGCATCTACGTCGTCGTCGACATGACCACCACGCCGGAGATCGCCCAGGAGCTCGACCGTCAGCTCGGTCTCAACGAATCGGTGCTGCGCACCAAGCTGCTGCGCCCCGAGGCCTGAGCGTCGACTCGGAACGGAGATAAGCAATGGCCGGCGATACCGTCATCACGATTATCGGGAATCTGACTGCGGACCCCGAGATGCGTTTCACGCCCTCGGGGGCGGCGGTCGCCTCCTTCACCATCGCCTCCACCCCCAGGTCCTTCGATCGGCAGGCCCAGGAGTGGCGTGACGGGGAGACCCTGTTCATGCGCTGCTCGATCTGGCGTGATGCCGCGGAGAACGTGGCGGAGTCGCTGACCAAGGGCACGCGCGTCATTGCGCAGGGCCGTCTGGTGCAGCGCTCCTTCACCACCCGTGAGGGCGAGAACCGCACGGTGGTGGAGATGCAGGTCGATGAGATCGGCCCCTCCCTGCGTTACGCCAAGGCGCAGGTCACCCGTCAGCCCCGTGGGGGCGGCCAGGGCGGCTTCAACCAGGGTGGACAGCAGGGCGGTTATCAGTCCGGCGGCCAGCAGGGTGGATACAGCCAGGGCTCCCAGGGTGGCGGCCAGCAGGGCGGCTACAACGCCGGTCCTCAGGGCGGCTACAACAACCAGGGCGGCCAGCAGGCTTCCTACAACGCCCCGCAAGGTGGCGCCGCGGATGACCCGTGGGCGACCGGCGGTACCACCAGCTTCGGTGACGAGCCTCCGTTCTGATCCGCGTGTCGGATTCAACTCGTTCAACTCAGCACTTTCGCTGCATATGTCAATAACTCGGCCCGGCCGGGTTGCTCGGCGCCGCTCGGCGCTCACCCCCATCTCGCAATAGTCATGCGGGCGCTCGGCAGCGCCCCCAATAAGGAGTACCACCATGGCGAAGCCCCAGCTTCGTAAGCCGAAGAAGAAGATTGCACCGGTCAAGGCCATCAAGGTCGGCACCATCGACTACAAGGACACCGCCACGCTGCGGAAGTTCATTTCCGACCGCGGCAAGATCCGCGCCCGCCGTGTCACCGGCGTCTCGGTGCAGGACCAGCGCAAGATCGCCAAGGCCATCAAGAACGCACGTGAGATGGCCCTGCTGCCCTACACGAGCTCTGCCCGCTGATAGGAGGCACGCATTATGACCACGAAGCTCATTCTCACCCACGACGTCAGCAACCTCGGCTCCGCCGGCGAGGTTATCGAGGTCAAGGACGGCTACGCCCGTAACTACCTCCTCCCCCGCAAGCTCGCCACTCCGTGGACCAAGGGCGCGCAGCGTCAGATCGACCAGATGGCCGAGGCCCGCCGCAAGCGCGCCATCGACTCCCTGGAGCAGGCCCAGGAGGCTCGCGCCTGGCTGGCCGACAATGTCATCACCGTCAGCGCCGCCGCCGGCGAGAACGGCCGCCTGTTCGGCGCCGTCACCACCGCCCAGCTGGCTGACGCCGTCAAGGAGGCCGGTGGCCCCGCCATCGACCGCCGCAAGATCGAGGTTGTCCCCCCGATCAAGTCCACCGGTCGTCACAGCGCCACCGTGCGCCTGCACGCCGACGTCGTGGCCCCGCTTGAGGTCAACGTCGTCGTTGCCCGCTGACCGAGGCTGACCGCCACTGACACACGTAGCCGACGCGCTGTGAGGCGCGTCGGCTACGTTTTTGCGCGGAAGGTCGGCGGATGCCGATGGCGGATCCCCCGCCCTTGAGGTCCTCAGTGACGCCAGGCGTCGGAACGGGCGCGCAGGCCCGTCACCAGCGCCCGCGCCCCCATGAACACCCAGGCGAAGGCCACCCACAGCCACACCAGCCCCGCGGTTCCGCCACCCGCAGGCCAGCCGTGAGCGACGACGACGGCGAGCGGCAGGTACGGCACCAGCGTCGCCATTTGGGCACCTGCCAGGTAGCGGCCGTCGCCCGCGCCCATGAGCACCCCGTCGAAGAGGAACACGGCTCCCGCCAGCGGCATCGCCGCTGCCGCCACCAGTAGCGACGGTCTGGCGGCGGCGATGACGGCGGCCTCGGAGGTGAACAGCCGTGGCAGCCACGCGTTCGCCAGGGCCAGTACCACGCCGATCACTGCCCCCGCGGCCACGCCCCAGGCGAGGCAGCGGCGCAGCACGGCATCGACCGTCGGGCCGCCCGTGTGCGCCGGCTCCGATGGTGCTTGATCTGATGGCGCCGTCGCGGCGGGTGCTGAGCGTGCGGCGTCGGCTTGCCCCAGGGCGGTGCCCACGAGCGCCTGCGCGGCGATCGCCAGCGCATCGAGTGCAAAGGCGGTGAAGTTCCACAGGGCGTTGACCACCTGGTGGGCTGCCAGCGCCGTCGGCCCCAGGGCGGTGGCCGACCAGACGGTGGCCAGAATCGCCGCCCGCAGCGACACCGTGCGCACCAGCAGCGGCGTGCCGGTGCCCAGGGAGGCCCGCAGGCCGGCTGCGCGCGGCGACAGCGCTACCCCGGCGTCCCGAGCTGCCTTGACGATGGGCCATAGCAGCGCGACCGCCATGGCGGTCTGTGCGATCGCCGTACCCAGGCCGGAGCCGGCGATGCCCATGCCCACCACGTACAGGAGGGTGGCGTTGAGGGCCACGTTGACGGCGGCACCTGCGGTGGCCACCACGAACGGGGTACGGGTGTCGAGTAGGCCGCGCAGTGTGCCCGTGGCCGCATACACCACCAGCATGCCCGGCAAACCCGGGGCGGAGGCACGCAGGTAGGCGATCGCGGCATTGGCGACAGCGCCGTCGGCCCCCATGACATCCACCGCCCAGGGCGCCCCGACGGCGAGCAGCACCGCTGCGACGACACCGAGCAGGGTGGCCAGCCAGACGCCGTCAATGCCGGCCTGCAGCCCGCCGGTGCGGTCCCCGGCTCCGAAGCGGCGGGCCGTCGTCGCCGTCGTCGCGTACGCCAGGAAGACGAACAGCCCGACCACCGTGGTCAGCAGGCTCGACGCCAGCGACAGGCCCGCCAGATTGTCCGCCCCGAGGTGTCCGACCATCGCCGAGTCGATGAGTACGAACAGGGGTTCGGCGACCAGTGCCCCCAGCGCCGGGACGGCGAGGGACAGGATCTGCCGGTTGAGGGAGTCGGGGGCGGCCTGCGGGGCGGGATCGGATGAGGGGGCGTCGGTGGCGCGGCGGGATGGACTGGGCACGCGATAACTCCGTGGTGGGTCGAAACCGGATCGGTGAGGGGGCGGGCCAGTGTCTCATGCGCGCCTGAAGGTGGGTGAGGCGTCGTCGGTGCGCATCTGGCGGAGGAGGTGCGTTCCTGCTGAGAGACCGACCCTCAGGTCGAGGTTAAGGTTCATCCACAGGAATACCCACTTATCCACAGATTGTGATTGCGTTTTGGACCGGGTGCATTGTGTCTTGTGACCGCTTCCGCCAAGAGGCGAGATTACAGCGAGTTTCGGGGGTTTCGGCGGCGTTGACGGCGACCGGCGCACACTGCGCTCCACACCCACTGCGGCGCGTCGCCCACAGGCTCAGCGGGGTTTTCCACACCCGGATGGCGACAGTCCACAGGCTGCAAAAGGTCACCGTTTGCAGCGGTCGGGATCGGCGGCTACAGTCGCGGCGCGACCCGGCTAGCCGGGGCGGGGCAGGAGAGAGCGGTGACTGACACATGACCGACGTCGACACCATCGGCGGCCGCACCCGCAACGAGGAGCGGCCGGTCGTGGACGCCCGCTACGACGGCGCCTTCGACCGGGTTCCACCCCAGGACCTGGAGGCGGAGATGTCCACGCTCGGCGGCATGCTGCTGAGCAAGGAGGCCATCACCGACGTCATCGAGGTGCTGCGCGGACCGGAGTTCTACAAGCCGGCTCACGAGTCGATCTTCGATGCCATCGTCGAGGTGTACAACCGCTCTGAACCCGCCGATCCACTCATCGTCGCCGACGAGCTGTCCAAGCGGGGCGAGCTGGAGCGCATCGGCGGCGCCCCCTACCTGGCCACGCTCATGGCCACCGTGCCGACGGCCGCCAACGCCGCCTACTACGCGCGCATCGTCAAGGAGAAGTCGCTCATGCGCGGCCTGGTGCAGGCCGGCACGCGCATCGCCCAGCTGGGCTACTCCACCGACGCCGGGGACATCGACGAGCTGGTGACTCTGGCGGAGTCGGAGGTGTACGCCGTCGCTCACAAGGAGGGCGAGCGCGAGGATTACATTGCCGTCGGCGAACTGCTCAACGAGGCGAACCTGGAAATCGAGGCCGGCCAGGCGCGCGAGGACGGGCAGATGCGAGGCGTGCCCACGGGCTTCGTCGAGCTCGATGAGCTGCTCGGCGGGCTGCACGGCGGGCAGATGATTATCGTGGCGGCGCGTCCGGCTATGGGCAAGTCCACCCTCGCCGTCGATTTCTGCCGTTCGGCGTCTCTCCACGCCCGCGGCGCCGACGGGGGCTTCATCCCCTCCTGCTATTTCTCCTTGGAGATGGGCCGGATGGAGCTCATGATGCGCATCCTGGCGGCGGAGTCGGGCGTGGCCCTCAATAAGCTGCGCGGCGGCAGCCAGATGGATGAGCGCGACTGGGAGGACGTCGCCCGCGCCTACAACCCCGTCTCCGAGGCGCCCCTGTTCATTGACGACTCCCCGAACCTGACCATGCCGGAGATCCGGTCCAAGGCGTTGCGGCTCAAACAGCAGCACGGGCTCGGGCTCATGGTGGTCGACTACTTGCAGCTCATGAGCTCGGGCAAGCAGGTCGAATCCCGCCAGCAGGAGGTCTCGGAGTTCTCCCGCTCGCTCAAGCTGCTGGCCAAGGAGTTGGACATCCCGGTGATCGCCGTTGCCCAGCTCAACCGTGGACCCGAGCAGCGCACCGGCAACAAGCCGCAGATGAGTGACCTGCGTGAATCCGGCTCGCTGGAGCAGGACGCGGACGTCATTATGCTGCTGCACCGCCCCGAGTACTACCAGGAGGAGGAGCGGCCCGGGGAGGCCGACATCATCGTCGCCAAGCACCGCAACGGCCAGACCCGCACCATCCCGGTGGCCTTCCAGGGGCACCTGTCGCGCTTCGCCAATATGGCCCGCAACATCACTCCCGAGCCGGCCTACGAATGAGCGCGGGCGGGCGCGTTCTACGACCTTGGTGCGCGTTTCACGACCCCGGGGTGGTCGTGAAACGTACCCCGGGGTCGTGAAATGCGAAAGGGCCTGGCGGCGTCGCCTGAACGGGCAGTGCGTCAGCCGCGGTAGAAGCCCTGGTAGACGTAGGTGAAGGGGATGTTGCCGTGCATGCCCGGGTTGACCGAGGCGGAGACGACGTTCTTGGCGGTGACGGTGGCCTCCAGCGGGGTCGTGCCCTTGGCCAGCTCGGCGGTGATGGCCGCGGCCAGCGTGCAGCCGGCGCCGTGCATGCGCTCGGTGCCAACGGCCGGAACCTCCAGGACCTCCAGGGTCTCGCCGTCGTAGAAGACGTCGAGCGCGGTGCCGGTGCCGAGGGTGGGGCCGGCCTTGGCCACCACGTTGGGGACACCCAGGTCGTAGATGCGCTTGGCCGCGTCCTTGAGCTGCTCGACGCTGGTGATCTCTTCCATGCCGGCCAGGGTGGCGGCCTCGAAGAGGTTGGGGGTGGTGACTGTGGCGCGGGGGAGGATCTTGGCGCGCAGGGCGTTATCGACGTCGAGGGCGGCGCCCGGCTCCTGCCCCTTGCAGATGAGCACCGGGTCCACCACGAGGTTGGGGAACTGGTAGCGCTCCAGGGCGGCGTCGACGGCGTCGATGGTGGCGGCGGTGCCGAGCATGCCGATCTTGACGGCGTCGATCCGGGTGTGGACGGTGGCGCAGGCCTCGATCTGGTCGGCGATGACCTGCGGGTCCACCGGCACGAAGCGGTGATCCCAGTTGTTCTTCGGGTCCATCGAGACGATGCAGGTCAGCGCGGTGCAGCCGAAGACACCGAGCTGGTGGAAGGTCTTGAGATCGGTCTGGGCGCCCGCGCCGCCGGTGGCCTCGGAGCCGGCGATGGCCAGGGCGATGGGGGGTGTGGCGGGGATGTTTACCGAGCTGTGTGCCATGTGGCCAGCATGCCCCGATGCGGGGCGGGTGTCCAAGCCGGCTCGGGTGCTGAACCGGGTGCGGCCGGGCGTCGTGCCGGGGGTAGGCGGGGCGGCGTCGTGCCGGGGCCGACTG
>NZ_JAWDJJ010000119.1:0-27001 GCF_032465695.1 Actinomyces sp. MRS3W | reverse complement strand
GGCGTCAACCTCGCCCAGACAGCGGCGGAACTGCCGGTCCCCTGGGCGGCGTCGCTCGCCTCGCTCGGCGTTGCGGTGAACGAGGCGACGGGCACGAGGCTCCTGGACGCCATCGGAAGCCGACTGGCCGAGCTACTAGCGCAGTGGGAGGCCGCGGGCGGTGACCCCGACGCCGCAGACGGCGTCCTCGGGGCACAACTGCGGCGGGCCTGCGCCACCCTCGGGCAGGAGGTGCGCGTCAACGGGCCGGGCGGCGAGGTCACCGGCACCGCCGTCGACGTCGAGCCGGGCCTCGTCCTGCGGGTTGCCGACGGCGGGGGAGTACGCCGCGTCGTCGTCACCGCCGGAGACGTGACCGGAGTGCGCGCGGCACATGCGGCTGCTCGGGCAGCCGAGGATTAATCACTGGCGTGTGATGTGCGCTACTCTTACGCGGTGACTGACCAGCAGACCCCCGGCGCGCGCCCAGCTCCCGGGGACCCCGGCTCCGGGGAGGCAACGTCCCAGGCGGATACGTCCTGGAGCACGGTCAGTGGTCACGAGCAGCTCCTGCTCAAGGGCACCCCCACCCTCAGCATGCGCGACCTGGCTTCCCGCGCCGACACCGGACTCGACCTGGCCCGCCGCTTCTGGCGCGCCATGGGCTTCGCCGACGTCGACCCCGACGAGATTCACTTCACCGAGCAGGACGTCGTTGCGCTGCGCACCGTCGCCGATCTCATCGACGACACCGACGACGGCCTGCCCTCCTCTCACGCCCCGGGCGGCGGCCTGGCCGCCAGCAGCGTCCTGGAGCTGCTGCGCGCCCAGTCCTTCACCATGGATCGGCTGGTGCTGTGGCAGCTGGAGACTCTCGTCTCCGACATCTCCCAGCGCTTCCACTTAGACGACACCGCCGCCCGCCTGGTCGCCCTCGACCATGTCAACGAGATGATCGACTCCCTGTCCGGGCAACTCGTCTACGTGTGGCGCCGCCACCTCGCCTCGCTGCTGGGCCGCACCGATGCCGAGGTCTCCCGCCGCGGACGCGAGGACGCCGGCCCCGACTACTACCCGCTTATCCGCTCCCTGGGGTTCGTCGACATCGTGTCCTTCACCCAGCGGGCCCAAACCATGAGCCGCCAGGAGCTGTCGGCCATGCTCGACGACTTCGAGTCCACCGCGCGTGACGTGGTTACCTCCCGCGGCGCGCGCGTGGTCAAGACCATTGGTGACGCCGTCATGTACATCGCGGACGACCTCACCACCGCGGCGGACGTCGTCACCGCGCTCGTCGCCGAACTCCAGTCCAGCCCGGAGATGATGCGGGTGCGCGCCAGCCTCGTGCAGGGGCGGGTCGTATCCCGCTCCGGCGATGTCTTCGGCCCCCCGGTCAACCTTGCCTCCCGCCTGGTCGACACCGCCGAGCCCGGTGGCATCCGCATGGATGAGGCCACTGCCAGGGACATCCTCAACGGGCCGGATGCGCACCGCTACCGGGTTCACCCCTGCCACGACGTCGTTGCCAAGGGCCTGGGCAACGTCACCCCCTGGGCGCTGGCCCTGGCGTGAGTCACTCGGCAGTTTCTGACAGTTCTGCAGCTGAACGGTTCCTACCGATAGAGTTCCGGTCAGGTTCGCCTTCGCGTCGTGCCTGTACCCACTGCCATCCCACTGCAAAGGAGCTTCCGTGAACCGCAACTACTTCGATTTGACCGGACAGGTGGCGCTGGTGACCGGCTGCTCGTCCGGCCTCGGCGTCCAGATGGCCAAAGCTCTCGCTTCGGCCGGCGCCAACATTGTGGCCGTCGCCCGCCGCGTGGAGCGTATCGAGGCGGTTGCCGCTGAGATCGCCGACGAGTTCGGCGTCGACACCCTGGCGATTCGGTGCGACATCACGGACACCGACAATGTGGAGGCGGTGGTGGACGCCGTCATGGACAAGTTCGGACGTCTGGACATCGTCATCAACAATGCGGGCACCGGTGCCGTGGGCCCCGCGGAGGACATGACCGACGAGCAGTTCTCCCAGGAGGTCGACATCGACATGCTGGGCCTTTTCCGGGTGGCGCGCGCCGCCGCGAAGAAGGCCATGATCCCCGCCGGCTACGGGCGGATCATCAACATCGCCTCCATGTACGGCCTGGTCGGCAACATGGTGGCCGGCTCCGCCCCCTACCACGCGGCCAAGGGCGGCGCCGTCAACCTAACTCGCGCGCTGGCGGCCGAATGGGGCAAGTACGGCATCACCGTCAACGCCATCTGCCCCGGCTACTTCTACACCGAGCTGACCACCGAGACCCTGGACTCGGACTTCTTCCAGGAGCACGCCAAGCGCACCATTCCGGTGGGCCGCTACGGCGCGGAGGGCGAGCTCGACGCCGCCGCTCTCTTCCTGGCCTCGCCGGCCGCCGCCTATGTGACCGGAACCGCCATCCCCGTCGACGGCGGCTACACCGCCATCTGAGACCGGCGCAGTCGTCGCCGACACCGGGACCGTCAGCGCGATGCGTGTGCTGGCGGTCCCGACGGTGAACATGCGAATCCGCTGTATCCGGGCGGGCGTATAGTCCCCGGAGTCATGTCTGCTTCCCCCGCATTCGAGCGGCGTCTCGACGTCCGCTTCCTCATCGCCGTGGTGGCCATCGGCGTCATGTCCTTCGCCGGCGTCGTCGTCGAGACCGCCATGAATATCGCTTTCCCCGCGCTCATGCGCGAATTCGACGTGGCCACCTCGACCGTTCAGTGGATCACCACCGGCTACTTGCTCGTGCTTGCCGCGATCATGCCGATCTCCTCCCTGCTCAACCGGCGCTTCCGCACACGCACCTTGTTCGTGTTCGCCGGGGTGGCGTTCCTGCTCGGCACCCTGCTGTGCGCGCTCGCCCCCGGATTCGTTCTGCTCGTGGGCGGTCGCCTGATTCAGGGGGTGGGGGCCGGCATTGCGCTGCCGCTCATGTTCAACCTGGTCCTCGAGCAGGCGCCGCTCGACCGTCTGGGCATGATGATGGGGATCGCCACGCTCATCACCGCGATCGCGCCCGCCGTCGGCCCCTCGCTGGGAGGCTTTCTCATCGGCGCCTACGGGTGGCGGTCGGTGTTCTGGTGCCTGGTCCCCTTCCTCCTGATATCCCTAGCCCTGGGAATCGCCACCATCCGCCAATCCCATCCGACGGCGCCCGCGCCCTTCTCCCCGCTGCAGTTCGTGCTGCTGGCCTCCGGTTTCACCGCACTGGTCATCGCGACGAGCTCGGCCTCGACGGCGGGCGTGACCAGTCCCCGCGTCCTCGGCCTGTTGGCGCTCGCCGTTGCGCTTGTGGCCGCCTTCTGCCTGGTGTCGGCCCGGTCGCGGACCCCGCTGCTGCGCATCGGCATCTTCCGCCGGCCTGTTTTCACGCTCTCGGTGCTGTATGTGGTGCTCATCCAGGCGACCGTGCTTGCACTGGGCTACCTCATCCCCTACTACGCGCAGGTGGCCGGCTCCATGGATTCCTTCAGCGCCGGCTGCCTGCTGCTGCCGGGCTGCATCGTGGGCGCCTGCCTGACCCCCTTCGGCGGTCGCGTCCTGGATGCCCTCGGCCCGGCCCGTCCCATCCGCATCGGTGCGGTGTTCGGCGTGGCCACCATGGTGCTGTTCGCGCTCATCGGCACCGCCGGATCGGCGACACGCATGGCCTGGATCTACATCCTCCTGCCCATTTGCCAAGGCCTGTCCGTCTCCAATTCCATGACTCACGGCCTACGCTCCCTGCCCGACTCGCTGCAGGCCGACGGTAACGCCGCCTTCAACACCATCCAGCAGCTCGGCGGCGCCATCGGCACCGCCGTGGCCGCCACGATCGTGGCGATGGCCCAGGCCGCCCGTCCCGACGCCGTTGCCGCGGCCACGGTGGACGGCACCCGCACCGCCATGTGGGTTTTCCTCGGCGTTGTCGCGGTGGCCGCGCTCCTCGCCGGCATCGCCACCGCGCGCGCACCTCACGCGCACAAGCCCGGCACCCACCCCCTTCACCGAAACCGGCACTTGTAACGTGCCGAAACCGGCACTAATAACGTGCTGAGACCGGTTGATGCGGCGGCGGGGACGCTTGCGGGGCGCGGTCGTGGCGGGCGGGCCCGGCGTGCAACGGTGGTGGTTCCCGCTGTGGGGTGACGGTTCGGCACCTGAGCCGACGCTTCGGCAGTTCGCAGCGACGATTCGTACACAAGGCCGACGGTTCGGCACCCTAGCTGCCGAAGCGTCGCCGGACATGCCGAACCGTTGCACTGAAGTGCCGAACCGTCGTCGAAAAGGACGAATCGTCAGGCGTCGGTGGGGTCCTGCCGGTGAGTGTGTCGGCTATCACTGCCAAGGCTGACCGCCAGTGGCGGTGAAAACCGGCGGCTCCGGCAGCCACGGACGGACGGCGACGGCGCCGCTCGCCCTTGGCCGAGCGTGTGCGGGGCGGCTACAGGTCCATCGGGGCGGCGAAGGTACGGAACTCGCCGCGGTCGGTGTGCAACTGCCAGATGCGGTCGGCCAGGGCCGCCGGCTCGTGGGAGGGCTCGCCGCGGCCGATGCCCCGCGGAATGATGAGCTGGGCGACGTGAATCCCCTCCGGAGCGAGCGCGTCGTGCAGGAGCTGCCCGTAGGCGCTCTCCCCGGCGAAGGCCACCGAGGTGCCGGTGACCTTCGGGCCCGGACGGACGGCGGAACCGCCGTTGACGAAGATGATGGTGCCGCGACCGAGTTCACGCATGCCCGGCAGCACCTGACGCACCGCGTTGACGGGGCCGTACACGGACATCTCGATGGGGCCGACCAGGTCCTCGGCGCTGGTCTCCAGCACCGGCTTCATGAACTCGCGTGCGGGCACGGGACTCCACTGGAGCACCTCGATGGGGCCCAGCTCGCTCGCAGCGTCGGCCAGCGCCCGCGTCAGCGCCGCGGCGTCGCGCCCGTCGGCGACGTAACCGCGGGCGTTGACGCCGTCGGCACTCAAGGCGGCGACCCGCTCGTCGAGGTGCTCACGGCTGCGGGAGATGAGGGCGACGTCGAAGCCCTCACGGGCGAAGCGGCGGGCTACGGCGCGGCCGAGCCCCGGGCCGCCTCCAATGATGGCGATGGTGGTCATGCTGCTGTCCTTTCGGAGGGTTCCGTAGGAGTCCCGACGGAAACCGATGCGTGGCTGCGCGGTATCAGCCTACGGAACGCTCCGTCGGCCCGCCTGGCCCTCGCAGTACCTGCCTGACGGAGACGGAACGTGCCAGCGGCGTCGCGGGAGTTGAGGCGCGCTCTCTGTCTGGGGCGGTGGGCTCAGGCGGCGGCGAAGGCCCGCTGCATGAAGGCGTCGTACTCCTCGATCCAGCCGCCCTCGGCGCCGAAGCCGTGCGGCCAGCCGTCGAGTACCCGGGCGCGGTGCGTGGCGCCACGGGCGGCCATGACTTCTACCTGCGCCTCGAACTGGTTGTAGAACGGGTCGCGGGTGCCGTAGCAGTAGTAGGTGGGTACCGCCCCGGCCAGCCGGTCCGGGTTGAGCTCGGCCACCGACAGGCGCCCGTAGAAGGAGTAGATCATCGCGGTTGCGGTGACGTCGGCGCTTACGGAGTCGAGTCCGTCCGGCGTGTAGCCGGCGTCGAGCTCGGCCGGACAGGTGCTTCCCGACCAGTTGAGGATCGTCTCGCCGCACAGAATGCCCCCGGCGGAGTAGCCGCCCAGGGCGATGTGCTGCGGGCTCGGCAGGCCGTAGTCGTCTGCGTGGGCGCGCACGAAGCGAATGGCGCGGGCGAGGTCCGTTCCGGCCTCCGCCTGGGTGTACGGCCGGAGCCGGTAGTCGACGACGAAGCAGTGGTAGCCGCTGGCCGACAGCTGCTCGGCGGTCGGGTAGCAGTCGGAGTTGTTCCCGCGCACGGCGAAGGCGCCGCCGGCGCATAGCAGCACCGCGCCCCTGACGGTGCCGCCGACGGCGGGAATACTCGTGACGGTGGGGCGGAAACCGGCCGGGTCATAGCCCGAGCTGCGCGGCGTCGTCGTGGTCGGCGCTCCACCCTCGTCCCACAGGAACAGGCACTGGCTGCGCGTCGGATCGACCGCCGCCGTCGCCACCGTCCCCTCGACCGCGTCGGGGTCGGGGCTGACGTGGTTGAGGTCGATGCCGCTGAAGGTGGGGGAGTAGTCGAGGCGCACGTACTCGCGCACCGTGGCCGGGCCGGCGGATGGGGCGGATGCGGCGGATGCGGCGTCGATCTGTGCCTGCCAGAAGGCGGCGGCGTCCTCGATCCACCCCTCGGCGGCCGTGGCGATGCCGAGCCCGAAGCCGTGCGGGAGTCCTTCAAAGACGCGGCACTCCGACGGCGTGCCCGCGGCCGCGATGGCGTCCGTGCGGGCACGCATGGTCCGCCAGGAGGCGATTGGGTCCGCCGTGCCGACGCACGCGAAAGTGGGCGGCTCCGCGCCGGACAGGTCGGAATGCCCGGTGTACTGCATGACGACGGCGCCGGGACGCGGCACATCGTCGCCGCCGAAGCGTGCCGGGCCGTAGGAACCCAGATAGGCGGCCAGGCGGGCACCTGCCGATCCGCCCCACAGCGAGTAGCCCTCGGGGTCGACCCCGAGCTCGTCGGCATGGGTGTGGATGAAGGAGATGGCGCGGGCCAGGTCCTCACAGCCGGTCCGGGCGCCGGGCCGGTACTGCAGCGTGAAGGCCGTGTACCCGTGGCGGGACAGCCACAAGGCGTGCGGCATCGAATCGTGGATGGAGGCCACGTAGGCGAAGCCGCCTCCGGCGTTGCAGATGGCCACGTGCGGCTTGGCGCCCGTCGGCACCCCCTGCGCGGGGAAGACGAACAGCCCGGTGTCCTCCAGGCCGGGGGCGGCGGCTCTCTCCTGCTCGGTATAGATGTTGAAGAAGACCGTTTGCCCGTTCTCCCGCCGCATCAGCAGATCGCCGACGACGTCGATGGTGGTGGCGGTGTCGACGTGGTGGTACCAGGTGAGCAGGTCCGGCACGTCGGCGAGCGTGTCACCGGGCCGGGGCGTGTTGAAGGTGATGGGGAACAGGAAGCGCCCGTAGCCTTCCAGCAGCGGGTTGCCGATGACGTCCGCGATGAGAGTGCTGCCGTTCATGACCGTTGGTGTGGCAGAGCCCGCGGCGCGTCAGTACAGTGCGCCGCCGCCGATCTGCTGCTTGACCAGGTCGCGCAGCAGCCATCCGACGACCTTCGGGTCGTAGTGGTCGAAGATGCGGGGGAGAGTGCCGTCGTCGAGGGTGGCGAAGGTGGCCAGGTCCTCCTCGGACAGCTCGAAGTCGAAGACGTCGAAGTTCTCCTCCATGCGGTTGCGGTGCGTGGACTTCGGAATGACCACGACGTCCTTCTGGATGAGGGCCCGCAGGATCACCTGGCCGGGCTTCTTGCCGTACTTGGCGCCGATCTCGGCGAGGACCGGGTTGGCGAAGATGTTGTTCTGCCCCTCGGCGAAGGGCGCCCAGGCCTCGTGCACGACGCCCAGCTCGGCCATGACCGCGTGCGCGGCGTCCTGCTGGCGGAAGGGGTGGGTCTCGATCTGGTTGACGGCCGGAGTGATCTCCGCCAGCGCGGCCACATCCACCAGCCGCTCGGGGTAGAAGTTGGACAGGCCGATGGCGCGCAGCTTGCCGGCCTTGTAGGCGTCCTCCATGGCCCGGTAGGCACCCGGGTAGTCGCCCATCGCCTGGTGCAGCAGCATGAGGTCGATGTGGTCGGTGCCGAGTTTGTCCAGGGACTCGTCGATGGAGGCGGTGGCGCG
Organism: Actinomyces sp. MRS3W; assembly: GCF_032465695.1. Taxonomy (NCBI): domain Bacteria; kingdom Bacillati; phylum Actinomycetota; class Actinomycetes; order Actinomycetales; family Actinomycetaceae; genus Actinomyces; species Actinomyces sp. MRS3W. The sequence goes on along the minus strand of NZ_JAWDJJ010000119.1, from coordinate 19,257 downwards.
TTCGTAGTTCATGTGGGACACCCAGATCTTGGAGGTGATGAAGACCTCCTCGCGCGGCAGGCCGCTCTTCGCGACGGCGGCGCCGACGCCCTCCTCGTTGCCGTAGGCCTGGGCGGTGTCGATGAGCCGGTAGCCGACCTCGAGGGCCTCGCTCACGCAGCGCTCGGTCTCCTCCGGCGGGGTCTGGAAGACGCCGTAGCCGAGCATGGGCATTTCGACGCCGTTATTGAGGGTTGTGGTGGGGACGGTGGTCATGTGGTTGTCTCCTGAGAATTGGTCGTGGTGCCCTGCCGCGGAACCGACGGCGCGGGACGTGCGGGGCGGCGTGTGGTGCGTTGGCGAGACCGGGTCAGGCCTGCTGGGAGTAGTCGTTGACGGCGGTGGTGAAGGCCGGCGGCTCGTCCGGGATCACGTAGTAGGGGGCCTGCGGGATAGCGTTGATCGCGGCGATCTCCGCCTCGGTCAGGGTCACGTCGAGAGCGGCGAGGTTGTCGGCCATGTGGGCGGGGTTGAGGGTCTTGGGGAAGGTGATGTTCTTCTCCGCCAGGTGCCAGGCCAGGATCACCTGGGCGGGGGTGGCGCCCGTGCGCTGCGCGGCGGCGGCGATGGCGGGCTCCTCCAACAGGGTCTTGTCACCGTGGCCCAGTGGGTACCAGGCCTCGACCAGCACCTTGGTGCCGGTGGCCTGCGCCATCTGCGCCTTGAGCTCGTGCTGGTTCCAGCGCGGGTGCGCCTCCACCTGGTTGACGACCGGCTTGATCTCGGCGACGTCCAGGATCTCCTGGAACTTGGCGATGGGGAAGTTGGACAGGCCGATGGAGCGGACCTTGCCCGCGGCCACGGCCTCCTCCATCGCCTTCCAGCCGGCGACGTACTCACCGTAGGGCTGGTGGAACAGCAGCAGGTCCAGGTAGTCCAGGCCCAGGCGCTCCAGGGTGGCGTCGATGTCCTTAACGGCCTGCTCGTAGGGGTAGGACTGCGGGAACAGCTTGGAGGTGATGAACAGATCCTCGCGCCTCGCGGTGCCGGCGGCGATCGCGTCGCGCACCACCTCGCCGACGGCGACCTCGTTGAAGTAGGCGTTGGCGGTGTCGATGTGACGGTAACCGAGCGCGAGCGCCTGCGGCAGGTGCTCGCGCACCTGCTCGGAGGTCATCTGGAAGACGCCGTAGCCCAGCGCCGGAATGTCGATTCCGTTGTTCATGGTGAAGGACGGGATGGTGGTCATGATGTGCTCCTCGTATCGGCTCGGCGCCGCTGGATCGCTTCTGCTCAACCGTCGCGCCGCGCATAAGTCTCGCCGCGACTGAGCTGTATGTAAAATGCCAATGTTGGAACTCGTAATGCGTCAGACGCATAAGCCTGGGGAGGTTGGGTGGACTTCGAGCAGCTGAGCCAGCTGGAGGCGATCGCACGCGCGGGCACCCTCAGCGCCGCTGCCCGCACCCTGCACCTGTCCCAGCCGGCCCTCAGTCGCTCGCTGCAGCGCCTGGAGACGGAGCTCGGCCAGCCGCTCTTCGACCGTCCCGGACGCCGCCTCGTGCTCAATGAGGCCGGGCGCGTGGCCCTGGATCATGCCGGGCGGCTCCTGCGCGAGGAGCAGGCCATGCGCACCGCCCTCGACGACGTCGCCCGCCGCACCCGGGCGCTGCGCGTGGGCACGGTGGCCCCCGCGCCGCTGTGGCGGCTGACCTCGCTCATCGTCGAGCGCTTCCCCGGCCTGATGCTCACCTCCCAGACCCTTGGCAGGGAGGAAGTCGAGGAGGGTGTGGTGAGCGGTGAACTGGACCTGGGCATCTCCCTGCGGCCCCATCCGCTGCCGACGGTGCGCTCGACCTGGCTCATGGTGGAGAACCTCGCCGTCGCTCTGCCCGCCGGGCATGCGCTCGCGGGCAGCAAGCAGGTGACCGCCGCCGAGCTTGACGGCGAGACCTTCCTGCTGTTGGCGGACATCGGCTTCTGGCGTGAGCGCTGCGACACCTACCTGCCGCATGCGCAGTTCGTGGTCCAGGAGGACCGGGATGTTTTCGAACAGCTGACGCAGAGCACCGACATGCCCTACTTCGTCACCGACGCGCCCTCGCTCGCGGTCCCACGCCCCGGCCGCGTCGTCGTCCCGATCCGCGACGCCATGGCGCACGCCACCTTCTACCTCCTGCACCGTCCGGACGGGCGCAGGGAGGCTGAGCGCATCTTCGACTGGGTCAGGCATCAGGCGGACTGACTCGGCGAGGCGCTTGAGGGTGGGGAGTGGGGCATCAGTCGACGTAGATGCGGACCCGGTCTTCCTCGTCGGTGACGTCGATGAGGGTGCTTGGCCCCGCACCGTCGAGTGCGCTGTAGGAGGTTGCCAGCAGCGCATCAAGGTCAATGCCGTGGTCGGCAACGGCGGTGCGTACCTGCGGCACGCTTGTTACGAAACCCGCGAGCGCGGAGATCGCCTGCATGGGGAAGGCAAGATCAACATTGTTCTGCGGCCCCCGGACCTCAATGTGGAGGCTGCGGCCGGCCACGCGGGGAGCCTGCGGCCCGTCATCTGTGGCCGGCTCGGGCCTGATCAGGGCGAAGTTGGTCGAGGCGGCTGCGGGCGACGACGCCGTTGGGGGAGAGGCCGCCGTCGGCGTCGAGAGGGGTGAGGTTGGGGACGTCGTCGGGCTGGGCGCGTCGGCGTCGTTCGGCACGGCCAGCAGCTCGTCGACACTCGTGTTGAGCAAGCGCGCCAGCACGGGCAGCGTGGCCACGTCCGGGTAGTTCAGATCGTTCTCCCACTTGCTGACCGCCTGCGGAGTCACGCCCATCCGCTTCGCGAGCTGCTCCTGAGTCATGGCCTGCGCCAGCCGCAGCCTCGCAATATTGCGTCCCACTGATTGCTTCATCGGCGTCTCCTTGTCATTTCGGATGTTCGTTGTGTGTGGTCCGGGCCCGCTCGCTGGCGACTTGCGGGTTCGGCGACGTGCCGGTCGGCATCGCCGTATCGATGATGACGGGTGTCGGCAGGGGACGTAAGCACGCATTCGTTGATGACGCAATGCGTGAGTGACGTCGCTGCGAGGCTGCCAGACTCAACCGCTGGTTGAGTCCGACCGCGGAGCTCGGGGCGCGTCGTCGGCGCGTCTTATGCCGTGGTGGCCATTTACGCGGGGCTCGCGCCCCTTGCGTCCCAGACAGCCGGGGATCGGCCGTGGGTCAGCCCGGGGTGGACACGGCGGCACGAATTGTCGGGCCCAATCCCTTCCCTCAGCAATGGACCGGGCGGTAGGATTGTAATCAGTAGGTGCTCTTCGGCGAGTGCTTGCACGACATGCCTGACAGAAGGGGCTCACAGTGGAGCAGAACATGAACCAGTACGAGGTCGACCATCTGGCGACGGTGCGCTCGGGCGCCCCCGAGTCCATGGTCCTACTGAGGTCAGACGGGACCTTCCCCCTGGACGCGCCCGGCAAGCTCGCCCTGTACGGGGCCGGGGCCCGGCGCACCATCAAGGGCGGCACCGGCAGCGGCGACGTCAACTCCCGCCACGTCGTTTCCATCGAGGAGGGGCTGGAGAACGCCGGCTTCACCCTCACCACCAAGTCCTGGCTGGACGCCTACGACGCCGTCGCCACCGAGAACCACACGGCCTTCGTCGCCGACCTCAAGGCCCGCGCCAAGGAGGCCGGCGTCCCCGCCATTATGTTCGGCATGGGCGCGGTCGAGCCCGCCCCCGCCTTCGACCTGCCGCTCGACGGCGACGGCGAGGCCGCCATTTACGTCGTCGCCCGCGACTCCGGTGAGGGCAACGACCGCCACCCCGAAGCCGGCGACGTGAAGCTCACCGACTCCGAGATCCGCGACATCCTCGCCCTCAACGAGCGCTTCGAGAAGTTCCTGCTGGTGCTCAACGTCGGCGGCGTCGTCGACCTGAGCCCGGTCAAGGAAATCGACAACATCCTCCTGCTGTCCCAGCTCGGCGCCGCCATCGGTGACGCTTTCGCCGACGTCCTGCTCGGCAAGAGCTACCCCTCCGGCAAGCTGTCCACCACCTGGGCGGCCTGGGAGGATTACTCCACCGAGGGCGACTTCGGCGACCCCGACGACACTCACTACCGCGAGGGCATCTACGTCGGCTACCGCTACTTCGACACCGTCGGCAAGACCCCCTTGTTCCCCTTCGGCTTCGGCCTGGGCTACACCACCTTCACCGTTGGTGACGCTACCGTCACGGTAGACGGCTCCCAGGTGAGCATCAACGTCACGGTGACCAACACCGGCCAGCGTCCCGGCAAGGAGGTCGTGCAGGCCTACATCTCGGCTCCCGCCGGGAAGCTGGATCAGCCCTACCAGGCGCTCGCCGGCTTCACCAAGACCGAGGAACTCGTCCCCGGCGCCGCCCAGGAGGTCACGGTCGCCTTCGACCTGGCCGACCTCGCCTCCTTCGATACCGCCTCCGCCGCCACCGTCCTGGAGGCCGGCACCTACGTGGTACGCGTGGGCGTCTCCAGCCGCAACACGGTCCCCGCCGCCGCGCTCGAACTCGCCGAGACCGCCACGGTGCGCCAACTGCACAACGCGCTCGGCGATCCCGGCTTCACCGACTGGCGGCCTGAGGCACCCGTCGCCGCCGAGGTGCCCGCGGGCCTGCCTACCTTCGCCATCGACGCCGCCGCCCTGCGCCGCGAGGACACCCAGGCGCCCGTCGACCTCACCGACGCCCTCGACTTCGTCAAGGACCTGTCCGACGACGAGCTCGCCTACATCGTCCTGGGCCAGTACGCCGACACCGCGGACAAGCAGTCCATCATCGGCCAGGCCTCCCAGGCGCTCGTCGGCGCCGCCGGTCAGTCCACCACGCGCTTTGCGGGCCTGCCCTCTCTGGTCATGCCCGACGGCCCCGCGGGACTGCGCCTGACCCCCGAGGTGGGCGAGGACGCCAACGGTAAGTTCCCGCTCGACGACGCCCTGGGTGGCCTGTTCGCCGAGCTCATGGACGACGAGTCGACGGCCGCCATCGGCACCGTGGCCGACGCCGAACCGCGCGTGCCCGACCGCACCTTCGAGCAGTACGCCACCGCGATTCCGATCGGCACCGCCATCGCCCAGACCTGGAACCCGGAGCTGGCGGCCGCCTACGGCGACCTGGTCGGCGCGGAGATGGACCACTTCGGCGCCCACCTGTGGCTGGCCCCGGCCTTCAACCTGCACCGCACCATCCTGTGCGGCCGCAACTTCGAGTACCTGTCGGAGGACCCGCTGCTGGCGGGCCGCGTGGCCGCCGGCATCACCCGCGGCGTCCAGGCCCACCCCGGCCGGGGCGTGACGATCAAGCACTTCGCCTTCAATAACCAGGAGACGAACCGTCTGAACTCCAACAGCCACGTCTCCCAGCGGGCCGCCCGTGAGCTGTACCTGCGCAGCTTCGAGATCGTCGTCCGCGAGGCGCAGCCGCACGCCCTCATGACCTCCTACAACCTCATCAACGGGGTGCACACCTCCGAGTCGCCCGAGCTGCTGGAGGCGATCCTGCGCGAGGAGTGGGGCTTCAAGGGCCTGGTCATGACCGACTGGGTTGTCTACGGCATGACGCGCACGGACCTGAAGTACCCGCGCGCCACCGCCCCGGCGACTATCAAGGCCGGCAATGAGCTGTTCATGCCCGGCTGCGAGGAGGACCGCCAGGGCATTCTGGCCGCCTTGCGCGGTGAGAACGAGCTCGTCACCCTGACGCGGGAGGAGCTGGCCAAGCAGGCCGCCCGGGTCGTGCGCATGGCCTGGGCCCTGGCCGGTCGGTAAGCGGCCCGCCCGACGACGCCGGGCCGGTAGCACCGTCGTCGTCGGGCCATCCAGGCCCTAGCAGGCCCCGTCTCGCGTCGGCTCACGACGCCGGGCGGGGCCTGCCGCGTGCCAGGATGGAAGTGCATCCGGCCCTCCGTGACCGCCTGTCCATCACCGTCTTTCAAAGGAGAAGTCCCTTGGCCTTGACGCCCCAGGCTCACGAAACCCTTGAGCGGCTCTTCGGCAGCCCCGTCCCCACCAACCCCACCGACCCGGAACTGTTCGACATCCTCCAGAACGAGATCTTCGGCGAGGTCTTCTCCAGCGGTGTGCTCACCGACGTCGAGCGGGAGCTGCTCACCGTCACCGCGCTGACCGCCATGCAGACCCTGCCGCAGCTGGCCGCGCACGTCGGTGGCGCCCTCAACGTCGGCGCCACCCCGCTGCAGGTGCGCGAAACCATCTACCAGTGCGCCCCCTACATCGGTTTCCCCAAGACCCTCAACGCCATCGCCACCGCCAACCAGGTCTTCACCGACCGGGGCATTGAGCTTCCCCTGGAGGAGGCAGGCACGGTCGCCTACGAAGACCGGGAGCGCGCCGGGGCCGCCATTCAGACGCCCCTGTACGGGGACGAGGTCAAGCAGGTCTTCGCCTCCCTGCCCGAGCCCTTCGGCGAGCTGGTCCCGCATCTGCTCACCGCCGGTGCCTTCGGGGACTTCTCCACCCGCGGGGTGCTCGACGTCGCCGAGCGCGAGCTCATCAGCCTGGTGGCCATCGCCGCCATCGGTGCCGCCACCCAGCTGCGCCCGCATGTGGCCGGGGCCATCAAGGCCGGCTGCAGCCGCCAGAAGGTCGCCGCCGCCCTGGTGCAGGTCATGCCCTACATCGGCGGCCCCTACGCCCTGACGGGCCTGGTGCTCGTGGCCAACTATGACGAGAACGCCTCCTCCGAGGCCTACCGCTGAGGTGGCAGTGCCGATCGACCCGCCGCCCGCCCCGCGGCTGTCTCCTCACCGAAACCGGCACTTGTAACGTGCCGAAACCGGCACTAATGACGTACCGCGGTGGTGGCTGCGTCCGCTTGTCTGGCTTTGTGATGTCACCGGGGTGGTGGGCCGAGGTGTGGTGCGGGGCCGGCCCGACCGGGGAGCGACGGTTCGTACCTTTCATCGACGGTTCGGCATTTGGCACCAACGCTTCGGCACTTCGCTTGACGGTTCGGCACCCTAGCTGCCGAACCGTCGGCCTCCGTGCCGAACCGTTCCACAGAACGTACGAATCGTCGGCTTCAATGCCGAACCGTCGATGTCTTGAAGTACAGTGCGCAGCTCGGCGGTGGAGGCATACGGCTCTGTGGTGACGGTGCACGGCTCGGTGGCGCAGCCCAGTGCGGAGGATGTTGGCGCGCGTCAGTGTTTGCCCGAGACGGTGCCGGGCCCCTCGCAGACGTGTAGACGGTTTGTGTAGACGGTCTGTGGGGCCCGGCGCTGATGCGTGGCGCGGGGCGCTGCCCGCATCCGTCTGCTCACTCGAAGGTGCCGAGCTCTTCCAGGTCGGCGTCGGTGAGCCAAGCGGCGTAAGCGGCGGCCTGCGCCTCCAGGTCGGCGTCGGACAGCGTGAGCGTGCCGGTGGTGACGAAGGGCTTGAGGAAGCGGGTGCCGATGAGGTTGCTGGTGGCCTGGAAGGGGCGCAGCAGGTCGGTGACCGTGTAATGGAAGCTGCCCTCGTGGTCGTAGTTGGCGGCCGGCGCGCCGGGGGAGACCGCCAGGGCCAGTTCCTTGCCGTGCAGGGCCGTGCCGGTCGAGCCGTAAGCCCAGCCGTGCTCGAGCACGTCGTCCTCCCACTGCTTGACCAACGGTGGGCAGGAGTACCAGTACATGGGGAACTGCAGCACAATGCGGTCGGCCGCCTCGAGCACCCGCTTCTCCGCCTCGACGTCGATGCGGAAGTCCGGGTAGAGCTCGTACAGACGACGCACCTGGACGTCGGCGCCGGCGGCCGCCGCGTCCTCGGCCGCCCGGGCCAGTCGGGCGTTGACGCGGGAGGCATCCATACGCGGGTGGAAAACGAGAACAGTGGTTGTCATAAGAACCCTCCGGGTGTTGGTACAAACTCGTGCAGGTTATGCAGGCACAGCATCCGCAGCCAGGCCCTGACAGGGCCGGGCAGACCCGGCTGCTGCCCACCGAGTGCAGCAAGACGCGTACAGTAGGGACTGTGCCGCAGGTCACCAGCTACCTCTCCGCCTTCGACTCGCCGCTAGGGGCAATGACGCTCGCGGCCGCCGTCGGCCCGGAGTACCCCGAGGGCGGGGCGATGATCGGCGTGTGGTTCGACGGGCAGCGCCACGACCGCGCCGGACTGCCGACGGACGCCGTCGTCGTCCAGCCCGGAGACCCCGACGCGCCCGCGGTCCTGACCCGGGCGCGCGCCTGGCTGCAACGCTACTTCGCCGGTGAGGACCCCGGCGAGCCACCCCCACTGCGCACAGTCGGCACCGAGTTCCAGCAGCGCGTGTGGGCGCAGCTGCGCACCATTCCCCGCGGCCAGGTGACCACCTACGGACACATCGCCGCCGCCATCGCCGCCCAGACCGGCCGCCCCTGCGCGGCCCGCGCCGTCGGGGGAGCCGTCGGCCGCAATCCGGTGAGCCTGCTGGTGCCCTGTCACCGCGTCGTCGGCGTCAACGGGGCGCTGACCGGCTACGCGGGCGGCCCCGAACGCAAGGCCGCCCTGCTGCGCCTGGAGGGCGCTGCCGTTACACTCAAGTGACCGCGAACTCATGACCCGAACAGCCGTCGGTCGCCGCGGACCGCCGGCCAAGGAGGCAACCCATGAAGGCAGTCGTCATTGGCGCCACCGGGCACATCGGCACCTACCTCGTGCCCATGCTCGTGCGGGCCGGATACGAGGTGACCGCGGTCAGTCGCGGACTGGCCGACCCCTACGAGCCCGACCCCGCCTGGAATCGAGTCCAGCGCCTGAGGCTGGACCGCGCGGCGGACCCGGAGTTCGCACGCACCATTGCGGAACTCGACGCCGAGGTGGTGGTGGACCTCATCGCCTTCACCCCCGATCAGGTCGCCGCCATGGTCACCGCCCTCGCCGGCACCCGCCTGACCCACTACCTCGTGGCCTCCTCCATCTGGGCCATGGGACGCAGCCTGATCTCCCCGGTGCGCGAAGACCACCCGCGCGACGCGTTGGACCAGTACGGACGCGACAAGACCGCCGTCGAGGATCTCCTGACCGAGCAGTGGCTCCAGCACGGCTTCCCCGCCACGATCGTGCGCCCGGGCCAGATCTCCGGCCCCGGCTGGCTCATCATCAGCCCCACCGGCAACACCGGCACCGAAGTGTTCCAGCGCATCGCCGACGGCGAGGAGATTGTCCTGCCCAACTTCGGCATGGAGGAGCTCCACCACGTTCACGGCTACGACGTTGCCCAGGTCTTCGCCTGCGCCATCGCCCACCGCAACCAGGCGCTGGGCGAGGCCTTCCACGCCGTCGCCGACGACGCCCTGACCACCTACGGCTATGCCGAGGCCATGTACCGCTTCTTCGGCCGCGAGCCGCAGATCACCCTGCTGGGCTGGGAGCGCTGGGTCGAGGAGTCCGGGGCCAGCGAGGAGGAGGTTCAAGCCACCTACCTTCACCTGGCCCGCTCCGGCTACTTCAGCAACGAGAAGGCCAAGCGGCTGCTCGGCTTCCAGCCCCGCTACACCACGCTGCAGACCGTCGAGGCCGCCGTGCGCAGCTACGTCGAGCGCGGCGTCATCACCGCCACCCTCGCATAAGCGCCGCCCGCGCGCCGCCATCCGTCTCGGAGCCGCCCCATGAACCCTTTGCCGGATTCCTCCCGCCCATCCCGGCGCCAGGCCACGCTGCGGCGCCTCGACGTCGAGGTCACCTCCCGGGGCGCTCCTCTGGAGGGTGTGCTCACGCTCCCCACCGTCGACGGCTCGGGCTCGGGCACCCTGGGCGGCGACGCTGCGGGCGCGCGTGTGCCCCTGGTCATCTGCTGCCACGGTTTCACCGACTCCCTGCGCGGCACCGCCGACGTCGCGGACCACCTGGCCGGCCTGGGAGCGGCGACCTACCGGTTCACCTTCCATGGCGGCTGGGCGGGGGCGGACATGACCGACATGAGCGTGCTCACGGAGGTGGACGACCTGGAGGCCGTCATCGACGCGGCGCGAGCCGGGGCGCAGACCCGCACCGGCCCCTGGGCGGGCATCGACCCCGACCGCATCGCCCTGCTGGGCAAGTCCCAGGGCGGCGCCGTCGCCATGCTCACCGCGGCCCGCCGCCCCGAGACGGCGGCGCTCGTCGCCTGGTATCCGGCGCTGTGCATCAGGGACGACCTTCACCGGGGGCTCGGAACCCTGGACGGGGTGGGGGAGACCTTCGCCTGGATGGGGCAGAAGCTTGGACGCCGCTACGCCGCGGACATATGGGGCCTGGACGTCTATGCCGAAATCGGGAACTATCCCGGTCCGGTGCTGGTCATCCACGGCACGGACGACTCTCTGGTCCCCGTCACCTACGGCGAGCGCGCCGCCGCATGCTACCGGGACGCCGACTTCCTGCCCGTCCCGGGTGCGAGCCACGGTTTCCACGGCGCCGACCTGACCACGGTCCTGGACGCCACCACCGCCCACCTGCGCCGTGCGGGCATCCTGCCGTCTGCCGACGCCGCATGAGCGATTACCTCGCGCGCGAGCTGACCGCGCCGGTCGCCGCCACCGCCGACCACCCCGGCGGGCTGGTCCACGCCCTCGTCTACGTGCCGCGCGCCGTCGTCGCCGGGGGTGGGCGTGCCCCGCTGGTTGTGTGCTGCCACGGCTTGGGGGAGTCCGGGCTGCGGGTGGCCCCGGTAGCTCAGCGCCTGGCGGCCGCCGGCGCCGTCGCCATCGCGCCGTCCTTTCGCGGGGGAGGGGCGCCGACCGCCGGCCCCACCACCGAGATGACCATCCGCACCGAGGCGGCCGATCTGCAGGCCGTGCTCGCGGTGGCCCGCACCTGGCCCTTCGTCGACGCGGCCCGCACCGCCCTGTTCGGGCGCAGCCAGGGCGGGCTGGTCGCCATGCTCGAAGCGGCCGCGCACCCGGCGCAGATCGCTGCGCTGGCCCTGTGGTACCCGGCGCTCGCGGCGCCTGCCTCGGTCAGGCGTCGCTTCGGGCGCATCGACGCCGTGCCCGCGAGCTTCGCTTACCGGGTGGATGAACATGACCTCACGTTGGGGCGCGCCTTCGCCCGCGACCTGTGGGACCTGGAGGTTGAGGACCGCATGCGCGGCTACCGCGCACCGGTGCTCATCGTCCACGGCGAGCAGGATGCGGATGTGCCGATTGCCGTCTCCGAGGCGGCTGTGCGCACGTTGCCCGACGCCCGCCTGGTGCGGGTGCCGGGCGCCGCGCATGGTTTCGGCGACGCGAACTTCGAGACGGCGGTGACGCGGACCATCGCATTTCTCACCTGGGCGGGTGTTCTGGACGACTGAGCGCGCGACCATCCTCATCGCCGTCGACCTCGGTGCGGTGCTGTTGGACCTGCGCGAGCGGCTGATTGTCTGAATCGGTGACAAACGGGCTTCCGGCTCCGGATGGCTGCGCGAAGATCGTTGGAATCATGCGGCTTTGAAATCGGGCTCGGTCGCCGGATCCGGCGTTTGTCACCATCTGCGACAGTGTTGGGTCGGTGCAGCCGCCCCCTCCGGCGGCAACTTAGTTGGACCTCAGCAACTTCGACCGGTTTCGGCATGTCACAAGTGCCGGTTTCGGCATGTTATTAGTGCCGGTTTCGGTGAGGGGTGGTTTCTTTTGGGTACTCCCAGGTAAACCGCATAGGCTTTCGAGCTCAAGCCCCCCCACCGGAGAGCCCATGCTCGAACTGCATGACATCACCAAGTCCTACCGCACCGCCTCACTCGATCAGACCGCCCTCGACGGCGTCACCGTGTCCTTCAGGGACAACGAGTTCGTCGCCGTGCTGGGACAGTCCGGTAGCGGCAAGACCACCCTGCTCAACGTCATCGGCGGGCTGGACCACTTCGACTCCGGCGACCTCGTCATCGACGGCGTCTCGACCAAGCACTATCGCAGCCGCGACTGGGACGCCTACCGCAACAACCGCATCGGCTTCGTCTTCCAGTCCTACAACCTCATCCCGCACCAGAGCGTCCTGGCCAATGTTGAGCTCGCCCTGACGCTGACCGGTGTCTCCCGGGGGGAGCGGCGCGAGCGGGCCCTGGCCGCACTGGAGGAGGTCGGCCTGGCCGACCACGTGCACAAGCGCCCGAACCAGCTCTCCGGCGGGCAGATGCAGCGCGTCGCCATCGCCCGCGCCCTCATCAATGACCCCGAGATCCTGCTGGCCGACGAGCCCACCGGCGCCCTGGACTCCACGACCTCCATCCAGGTCATGGACCTGCTGCGCGAGGTCGCCTCCGACCGGCTGGTCATCATGGTCACCCACAACCCCGAGCTCGCCCACGACTACGCCACCCGCATCGTCGAGCTCGCCGACGGTCGCATCACCTCCGACACCGCCCCCTACCATCCCGCGGCCGACGACGCCCGCGAGGCCCGGCCGCCGCGCCGCACCCGCATGGGGCCGCTCACCGCCCTGTCGCTGTCCTTCAGCAACCTCATGACCAAGAAGGGCCGCACACTCATGACCTCCTTCGCGGGGTCCATCGGGATCATCGGCATTGCGCTCATCCTGGCGCTGGCCAACGGGGTCAACGCCTACATTGCCCGCACCGAGGAGGAGACCCTGTCCTCCTACCCGCTCCAGATCCAGCGGCTCGGCATGGACTACACCGCCATGATCGCCCAGGCCACCGACGCCGGAGCGCAAGAGGACCTGCCCGACGGCGTCGTCGGGGAACGCCGCGCCCTGGGCAATATGCTCGGCTCGGCCAACGCCAACGACCTGGCCTCCCTCAAGAACTACTTCGACGCCGACGGCGGCGGCATCAACGCCCACGTCAAGGCCATCGAGTACCTCTACGACGTCACCCCGCAGCTGTACCTGCCGGTGTCCGAGTCCGCCTCCGCGGGCATGCCCACCCAGGTCAATCCCGACACCGCCTTCACCTCCTTCGGCGCCATGACGACGACGATGCAGATGACGGTTTTCCAGCAGCTCGCCACCGACACCGACCTGTACGCGGACCAGTACGACGTCGCTGCCGGGCGCTGGCCCACCGCCTACAACGAGCTGGTCATCGTGCTGCCCGAGGACGGGCGCATGACCGACCTCACCGAGTACGCACTCGGCCTGCGCGAGCACACCGAACTGGAACAGATGGTGCAGGCCTACATCTCTCGCGACCTATCCGTCGCCACGTCGTCGACGGATTCGCAAGCGGATGCGGACTCCACCGCCGAGCGCACCTACGCCTACAACGACCTCATCGGCCGCACTCTCAGCCTCGTGCCCGCCCACGAGCGCTACGTCTACGACCAGGAGTACGGCGTGTGGACCGACAAGTCCACGGACGCCACCTACATGTCCGACCTGGTTGCTCACGGGGAGACCATGAGCGTGGTCGGCGTGGTGCGGGCCAGCGGCTCCCAGGCGTCGCTCACGCCCGGTGTCTACTACACCCAGGCCCTCACCGAGTACCTGGTGGAGCAGGCGGCCAACTCCGACATTGTCAAGGCGCAACTCGCCGACCCCGACGTGGACGTCTTCACCGGCAAGACCTTCGCCGAGGAAGCCGACTCCACCGGCGACACCGAGTTCGACATCACCAGCCTGTTCACCATCGACGAGTCCCGGCTGCAGGCGGCCTTCCAGATCGACCCGAACGCCCTGGACTTATCCGGGCTGGACCTCACGGGCATCGACCTGTCCGGCCTGGATACCACCCAGCTGGACTTCTCCGGCCTGGACTTAAGCGCCCTCTCCGCCACCCAGCCCGACATCGACCTGTCGGACCTGGATCTGTCCTCACTGAGCCTGACCGACCTGGAGGAGCAATTCCCCCAGCTGGCCGACGTCGACTACACCACGCTCATCACCCAGGCACTTTCCGACGGCGTCATCAAGGAGGGCGCCGACGAGCGGGTCTCCACCATGATGACCGGGCTCATTGCCGGCTTCACCGACTACTACAGCGAGCACGCCACCGGTGAGGATCCGGACGACGACGCCGACAACCCCGAGTTGGCCACGCTGGTGACCGACTACCTCGCCCAAGACGATGTCCAACAGACCATTGTGGACACGCTCACCTCCGACGAGGTCATCGACTCCACCAAGCTCACCGAGAACCTCACCACCGCCCTGGGGCAGGACCCCGCAATTGCAGAGATTTCCGACGCCGTGCGCGACCAGCTGGTGTCCGCCATCGGCTCCCAGGTGGCCGCCAGCGTCACCGGCTCCATCACGCAGGCCCTCTCCAGCGCCCTGCAGCAGACCATGGCCGCCGCCATGACCCACATGATGACGACCATCCAGACGCAGATCACCGCGCAGGTCGAGGCCGCCACCAGCCAGCTGGCCACGAGCTTCGCCGACGCCGTCAGCGTGGACCCCGACGCCTTCGCCCAGGCCTTCCAGCTGGAGATGAGCCCCGAGGAGATGAGCGAGCTGCTCAGCACCTTGGTGACCACCGAGAGGGCCACCTACGAGACGAACCTGACCGCCCTGGGCTGGGCCGACCTGGACAACCCCAGCGAGATCGACATCTATCCCAAGGACTTCGCCGCCAAGGACTCGGTCAAGCAGATTCTTGAGGACTACAACGCGCAGCAGGTGGCGGCCGGGGACGATGACAAGGTCATCACCTACACCGACGTCGTCGGCGTCCTCATGAGCTCGGTGACCCGGATCGTCAACATCATCTCCTGGATGCTCATCGCCTTCGTGGCCATCTCGCTGGTGGTCTCCAGCATCATGATCGCCATCATCACCTACATCTCCGTGCTGGAACGCCGCAAGGAGATCGGCATTCTGCGGGCCGTCGGCGCCTCCCGCTCCGACATCCGCCACGTCTTCAACGCCGAGACCATCATTGAGGGCCTGCTCGCCGGTCTCATGGGCGTGGGTATCACCCTGCTGGTGAGCCTGCCGCTCAATGCCTTCATCTACGGGCGCTTCGGCGTGGAGTCCATCGCCCAGCTGCCGGCGAGCGCCGGCGTCGTCCTCGTGCTCATCTCCGTGGGGCTCACGGTGCTCGCCGGCCTGGTCCCCTCGGGCAAGGCCGCCCGCGAGGACCCGGTCGAGGCGCTACGCTCAGAGTGAGCGTCGCTCCGGGCTGAAGGTGGCGCCGGGCCGCGAATAAGGCCCTCCGGTAGGCTGCCCCCGTGAGTGACAGCACGACCCTCGGCTTCGGCGGGCATGAGAACCCGATCCTGCTTCAGGGATTCGCCTGGGACCTCGCCGCCGACTCCAGCCACTGGCGCTTCCTGGCCGACAACGCCGCCCTTATCGCCGACTCCGGTGTCACCGCCATCTGGCTGCCGCCGGCCTACAAGGGGCAGGACGGGGTGAACGACGTCGGCTACGGCGTCTACGATACCTACGACCTGGGCGAGTTCGACCAGAAGGGCACCGTCCCCACCAAGTACGGCACCAAGGACGAGTACGTCGCCGCCATCGCGGCGCTGCGGGCCGCCGGCATGCAGGTGCTCGCGGACATCGTGCTCAACCACCGCATGGGCGCCGACGGCGCCGAGCAGGTGCGCGCCGTCGAGGTGGACGGCGCCGACCGCCGCAAGGTGATTGCCGAGCCGACCACCATCACCGCCTGGACCCGCTTCACCTTCCCCGGCCGGGGCGGCGTCTACTCCGACTTCACCTGGGACTCGAGTTGCTTCCTCGGCACGGACTGGGACGAGAACACCCAGCGCAGCAGCGTGTGGCTGTTCGAGGGCAAGGAGTGGAACGAGGACGTCACCGACGAACGCGGCAACTTCGACTACCTCATGGGCGCCGACGTCGACCTCAACAACCCGCGGGTGTCCGAGGAACTCATCCGCTGGGGCCAGTGGTACCTGGAGACCACCGGCGTGGACGGGGTGCGCCTGGACGCCCTCAAGCACATGAGCCGCGAGTTCTACCGCCGCTGGCTGCCGGCCCTGCGCCAGGCCACCGGCCGGGGGGTGCCCGCCGTGGGCGAGTTCTGGTCGCGCGACGCCGCCGAGCTGTGCGCCTACCTCGGCGAGGACCCGGTCATGAGCATGTTCGACACCCCGCTGCACTACCGCCTCTACCACGCCTCCTTCAAGGACCGCTTCGACCTGTCGCGCATCTTCGAGCACACCCTGGTGGAGGCGGACCCGGACCACGCCGTCACCTTCGTGGAGAATCACGACACCCAGCCCGGCCAGTCCCTGCAGTCCTTCGTCGAGCCCGGCTTCAAGCCCGCCGCCTACGCCCTCATCCTGCTGCGCGAGGCGGGCACCCCCTGCGTGTTCTGGGGCGATCTGTTCGGCACCCCCGAAACCGGGGACATCTCCGCCTGCGTGGAACTGCCGCTGCTCATGCGGCTGCGCCGCGCCCTCGCCTACGGCCCGCAGCACGACGCCTTCAACGCCGCCGACCTGGTGGGCTTCACCCGTGAGGGCGACGACGCCCACCCCGACTCCGGCCTGGCAGTCGTGCTGTCCACCGGGGTGGCCGCCACCAAGCGGCTGTACGTCGGCGCCCAGCACGCGGGGGAGCGCTGGATCTGCGCACTCGGCGACCACGGCGCCGTCACCATAGGCGGCGACGGCGGCGCCGAGTTCCCCGTCAGCGAGACCGGCCTGTCGGTGTATGTGCCCGCCTCCGCGCGCCCGATTATTGACCGGGGCCTGACCCGGCTGGTTCGCGTACGCTGAAGGCAGCCGCAGCATCGGTGCTACTAGAGGAGGAACCATGCCCACGCCCGCCACGCTCACCACTGATCAGAAGGTCGCCGTCCTCATTGCCGAGGGCCTGGAGGAGGTGGAGGCGCTGGCCGTCGTCGACGTCCTATTCCGCGCCGGCATCCGCACCGACCTCATCTCCATCTCCGACTCCCTGACGGTGACCTCCTCCCACAAGGTGGTGCTCACCTGCGAGGCGCTGCTGGGCGAGGTGAACCTGGCCGACTACGACCTGGTGTTCCTGCCCGGCGGCATCCCCGGAACCCCCAACCTCAAGGCCAACGCCACGCTCACCGCTGAGGTCACCGCGCGGATGCGCGACGGCCGCCCGGTGGCCGCCATCTGCGCCGCGCCGTCGATCCTGGCCGAGCTGGGCCTGCTTGAGGGGTGCGCGGCCACCTCCAACCCCAACTTCATGGAGGTGCTTGCCGAGCACGGGGCACACACGAGCGAAGCCGCGGTGGTTGTCGACGGCGAATTGTTCACCAGCCGCGGCATGGGCACCGCCGTCGAACTCGGCCTGGAGATCGTCCGCCACTACCTGGGTGACGACGCGGTCGCCGCCGTTAAGCGCGGCATCGTCTACCAGCACTAACCACCGAAACCGGCACTAATGACGTGCCGAAACCGGCACTTGTAACGTGCCGAAACCGGCACTAATGACACGTCGAGACCGGCACCAATGACGTGCCGGTCCCGACGTGTCGGCTGTATACCGGTTGTTCGCCTGCGACCTCAGGCATCCGCTCCGGGCGCGTCGCTCTTGCGGCTGGGCACGAGCGCCATAACCAGCAGTGCGACGCCGACGCCGGCGAGCAGCACGATGGCCGCCGTGACCAGGTCGATGCGCACCCCGGCGGCGACGGCGAGCAGCAGCCCGCCCAGCACCAGCAGGATCAGCCCCCACACCAGGGTCGTGCCCCGTACTCCCGTCGGTGCGGGCGGGGCCGATACCGAGCCGACGGCGTTCGGCGGCGCTCCGGTGGTGCGGCGCGGCGCGCTCCACACGTCATCCACCGACGTCGTCGAGGGCGTGGTGCGGGGTAGCTCGCGCGTAGGCGACTCTGGTGATGTCCCCCCTGGCGGCTGCCAGGTATGCGCCGGTGAGCTTGTGGTTGTCGATGCGGCAGGTTCGCCGGATGCCAGCGGCTCGGTAGGGGCCGCGGACGTGTCGGGCGTGGCGGCACTCGGGTCGCCGCTCGGCAGCTGCGCCGTCATCTCCTCGGTGCTCTCGTCCGTCGCCGGGCTCTCACCGGTGCTCTCGCCCGCTACGGGGTTCTGCGCGTTGTCGCGGTTCATCATCGTCTCCTTGCTTGCAAAAGTCGCGGGTCAGTTGGTCGGTGCTGCGGTCGGCTCCGGCGCGCCCGACGTCGTAGCGGTTCCCGACGGCGCCGCGGACGGCGCAGCGGTGGCTGCCTCGGTGGGGGAGGCAGAAGCGTCGGCAGAGGCACCGGCGGCGGAGCCGGATTCAAGCGCCTCATTGACGCAGTTGTCCCAGGCCTCGCGGCCCGCACCGGTCAGCTCCGGCATGTCGTACCAGCTGCCATCCCAGTAGCTGTCGGTGGAGTCCTCATACTCATCCTCATCCGTATCGTCGGTGTTGTCCGAGGCCTCGTCGGCTGCTTGAGCGGCGGCGGCGCAGACGCTTGCGGTGTCGGTGTCGATTGCTTCGTGCGTCATGCCGGGAACCGGGAGCTCGTCATGGGTGCCGCCATGCTCATCAACCCAGCTCCAAACGATCCAGGCCCCGTTCCTCTGGATGCCGTACCAGGTGATTTCGCCGGGTTCCTCGGCAATTCTCACGGAGCCGGTGCCGACCTCGATGGAGAGCTGCATGGCGGTGCCCGCGTCCTGAGCAGCGGGGGAGAGGAAAGAGATCATCTCGCCGCTGCGCCACTGCGCAACAGAGTAGTTATTGACGCTTGTGCCATCGACTGTGTACCGGTCCTCCTGCCAGTATCCGCCGTCACCGAGTGACCGGCCGTCGACCAACCAGGCGTCCTTGAAGTCACCGATGGTCTCGCCCAGCCCTACCGTCGAATCGATACCGAGGTTCTGCTCTGTGGAGGTATGGATAGTCACCGTGCCGATGCCGAGGCTGAGATGCGCCCGTACTGTCGGCTCCTCGCCCACCGGCATATCCGTCAGGTCCAGGATGACATCACCGACGGCGTAGTCGCCTAGGTCCACGGACGTGTCGACGTCGCCGTTGACAGCAGCGAACCGGCTTTCAAGATCGTCCCAGGTGAGCGTGACCGAGTGTGACGACACGTTCCGGGCAAACTCGGTGGCCCTGAGGGCACCGTTCGGGACATTCGTGCCGATGATGAGCACGGGCACGGCCACCATGACGGCGAGCCAGCCCAGTCCGGTCATCCAGCCGCCGCGGCGCCCGCGCAGGGCGGCGATGGTGACGCCCAGACCGAGCAGGGCAGTGATCGTGCCGACGACGGCCAGCACGCCGGCGAGCTGGCCCAGGTGACCAGTTGACCAGGCCAGGATCACGGCCGCGACGGCGCAGCAGATGATGCCCGCGATGACCAGGCTCAGCCGTCGACCCGGTCCGGGCCGACGGGGGCGCGGTGGCCGCACCGGCCTGGGCGCGGGGCGCGGGGCACGCGGTACGGGCGCGGTCTGTACG
>NZ_JAWDJJ010000118.1:0-2229 GCF_032465695.1 Actinomyces sp. MRS3W | reverse complement strand
GGTGTGCATGAGCCCCCGCCTCGCCGAGCGCGTGATCGACGGCGTCGGCGGCCATGACCCGGTAGGTCGTCAGCTTGCCGCCGGCGATGGCCGTCAGGCCCGGGGCCACCCGGGTGACCGTGTGCTCGCGGGAGACCTTCGTGCTGGCGGCCTCGGCGCCGGGCCGCAGCTGCGGCTGCAGGAGCGGGCGCAGGCCGGCGTAGACCCCGATGATGTCCGCGCGCGTGAGCGGTCGGGCGAGAACCTCGTTGGCATGGTCCAGGACATAGTCGACGTCGGCTGCGGTGGCCACCGGCTTGGCGACGTCCTGCTCCCACGGGGTGTCGGTGGTGCCGATGACCCAGTAGCGCTGCCAGGGGATGATGAACAGCACGGACTTCTCGGTGCGCAGGAAGATGCCTGTCTCGGCGTCGATGGCCTCTTTGGGAACCACGATGTGAATACCCTTCGAGGCGAGCACCTTGAGCCCACCCGCGTCGGTGGCCAGGTCCTGGGTGGCCTCGGTCCACACCCCGGTGGCGTTAATGGTCTGGGCGGCGCGGATCTCGTGGGACTCGCCGGTCTCCAGGTCCGTGACGACGGCGCCGGCGACACTGCCGTGGTCATCCTTGAGGAAGTCGGTGACCCAGGTGCGGTTGGCGGCGTAAGCGCCCAGGCCGACGGCGGTGCGCACCAGGTCGATGACCAACCGGGAATCGTCCACGCGGGCGTCGTAGAAGCGGATCGCCCCGACTAGCTTGGCGGGGTCAAGGGCGGGCGCCAGGGCGCGGGTGCCCTTGCGGCCCAGGTGCTTTTGCACCGGCACCGTCTGGTGCCCGCGGGCGCCGGCGATAGCCAGGGCGTCGTAAAGTCCCACGCCGACGGCGGAGTAGGAGCGCTCGTAGTGGTGCTTGAGCGGCCACAGGAAGGGCTGGGCCTTGACCAGGTGCGGCGCCGTCGTCGTCAGCAGCCGGCCCCGTTCGGTGAGGGCCTCGTGGACGAGTGCGAAGTCCAGCTGGTACAGGTAGCGCAGGCCCCCGTGGACGAGTTTGGAGGACCAGGAGGAGGTGCCCGAAGCCCAGTCGCCCATCTCGACGATGCCGGTGCGCAGTCCGCGGGCGGCGGCGTCGAGCGCAATGCCGGCCCCGGTCACGCCCCCGCCGACGACGAGGATGTCGAGGCCCTCCTCCCCGGACATGGCCTCCAGGGCGGTGCGTCGTTGCGTACTGGTCAAGGCGGTGTCGAGCATGAGACTCTCCTAACAATCGTCTTGGTAGCCTTGCCACTGATCTCCAGAAGGAGGCGGTGACGCGACCAGCATCATCGGCTCGTGCGATAATGGGCAACAGGTTTGCACGAACGTGCAGCATATATCGGACAGGGGGAACGGATGACGGAGGGAACCGGCAGCTCGGTTCCGCTCGGCCGCTGCTACGAGGCGGCCTCGATGTACTACGTGCAGGGCGAGACGATGGACGTCATCGCCCGGCACCTAGGGGTGTCGCGCTCAACGGTCTCTCGCCTGCTGGCGCGGGCGCGCGCGGACGGGATCGTCCGCATCACCCTGACCGCTCCTGGAGGGGCGGGCACGCTAGAGGCCGCGCTGCGGGACACCTTCAACGTGACAGCGCGGATCGTGCCGGTCCGCGAGGGCACCACCGAGATCCACCGCCTGGAGCAGGTGGCTGCGGTGGCTGCGGAGGAGCTGGTGGCGCTCGCCCCCGAGAACGGGGTCCTTGGCACCGCCTGGGGCACCACGATGTCGGAGGTCTCCGCCGCCCTGCCCCGGCGCCGTGTGCCGGGGCTGACCGTGGTCCAGCTCAACGGGGCAACCGCGCCCGAGGGAGACGGGCCGAGCGTGGGCGAGGTGCTCGCCGACTTTTCCGATCGGCTCGGTGCGCGCACGGTCGCCTTCCCCGTGCCCGCGTTCTTCGACCATGCCGCCACACGCGAGGCCATGTGGTCCGAGCGCTCCGTACGCCGGGTGCTGGCGCTCGCGGACCGGGCGAGCGTGGCGGTGTTCGGCGTGGGCTCGCTGGATCCGGCAGCGGCGTTGCCCAGCCAGGTCTACTCCGGCGGGCACCTGACCGAGAAGGACCGAGAACTGCTCAAGCGTGACGGCGTCGTCGGCGACGTGTGCACGGTCATGCTGCGCCAGGACGGTACCTGGCGTGACGTCGCCCTCAACGGGCGCGCCACCGGCCCCACGCCCGCACAGCTGTCACGGATTCCCCACAGACTGTGCATAGT